>JAQUUD010000003.1 GCA_028694075.1 Clostridia bacterium | reverse complement strand
TTTAATTTTACTTATCTATAAGATTTATCTTATAGTAAAAGGGAGGAAATTTAATGCCTTTTTGCGTTGTTAAATCAAAAGCCATTAAGTTCACCTTAATTATGCTTTTAGTTGCTATATTGCTCGCTATTGGAGTTAATGGCGTTGCGTCGGCTCAGGTGTTTTTTGGTTATTCCACAAAAAAGTTGCCAGTTTATTGCGTTGACACCATTGAAAAAACTGTGGCGATAAGTTTTGATGCTTCTTGGGGTGCTGAAAAAACTCAGGCGATTATTGATACGCTGAATGAATATGATGCGTCCGCAACATTTTTTTTGGTTGGTTTTTGGGTGGATAAATACCCGGAAATAGTTCAAGCAATAAAAGATGCAGGCTTAGAAATTGGCTGTCATTCAAACACTCATCCAGACCTAACAACGCTTAGCAAAGACCGAATCAGTGAAGAAATAATGCTGGCAAATAATATGATTAAAGATATAACTGGCGAAGAAGTCGAACTTTTTAGGTGTCCGTTCGGGGCATATAATAATGCCGTAATTGAAACCATTGAAGCACTTAATATGATACCTGTGCAGTGGGACGTGGACAGTTTGGATTGGAAAGGGCTTTCAGCACAGGACATTACAACAAGGGTGTTAAATGGCGTTAAAAACGGCTCAATTATACTTTGCCATAACAATGCAGACAATATTATCCCTGCCCTTACAATGATACTTGAAAGACTTAAAATGCAGGGGTATAAGGTCGTTTCCGTTGGAGAACTGATTTATAAAGATAATTATTCGGTTGACAGAAATGGCATTCAACATCAAAAAGTAAATTAAAAGAAATTAAAAGCACAAAATAGCAATTAAAAAATTTGGTAGCATTTAGATTAAAAATATTTTATAATGATAGGAGAAATTTATGAAATACGAAATGTTAAATAACAACAAAACCTTTTTAATGGGTACAATATTTGAAGAGCCAGTGTTTAGCCATGAAACATTTGGAGAGGGATTTTATGAAATAAAATTGTCTGTGCCAAGACTTTCCGAACATATGGACATTTTGCCGGTGATAATTTCAGAAAAAATGTTGAAAAGCATTGCAGTGGGGCAAGAATTGGGAATTAAAGGGCAGTTTAGAAGTTTCAATAAATTAAATGATGGCAAAAGTAGGCTTATTTTAAGTGTTTTTGCCCGTGAAATTATTGAAGTTGATAAATCAATGAACCCTAACATTGTGGAAGTGTCTGGTTTTATTTGCAAAGGACCTATATATAGAACAACACCTTTTAACAGGGAAATTTGTGATGTTTTAGTTGCTGTTAATAGAGCGTATAATAAATCAGATTACTTGCCTTGCATTGCTTGGGGCAGAAATGCAAGATATATCAAAGATGCAAAAATTGGAGCAAAGATTGACATTGTCGGGCGAATTCAAAGTCGTGATTATCAGAAAAAAAGTGATAATGGAGATATCATAACCAAAACGGCATATGAAATTTCAATCAATAGAATTACATTGGAAGACGCAGAGCGAAATATTAATGATGTTTTAGCGGAAGTTAAATGAAAAATTTATAAAATAAAATTAAAAAACCCGACAAAATTGGTTTTCCCCAAAAAATTGTCGGGTTGAATTTTTTTAAAATGTTTAAATTAATATTTGTTTTTAAATTAAGTAATATGCTCGGCATTAAAATTATTTTTATATTAAAAGTCATTTTATTTAAATTTATTGTTCCAAACCTTTGTCTTTTGCGCTGGAATTCGGTAAAGCATTTTGATTAAAATCTTGCCAATCATCTATCATATTTTCAACAACTGTTACTGATTTGGGTTTTGATGAACCAACTAATTCAATAGCCCACCAAACATTTTCTAACGGTTGTAATCTCTTTCCATATTCATCAAAAAACATAACAAAATGATTTTGAGCGTATGTTTTTTCAGTGACTTTAATAATTTTATCTATATCAAACTCATTTTTATTTGATGATTTGTAATTTTCAGGTTTTGACAAAATATCAAACTTAATGCATTTTGAATATGTAACCAATTTCTTTAAAATATTTTCATCAAAAATCTTAAATTTGAATTCAACCGTTTGAATTTCATCTTCGACATCTCCATAGTTGATTTTTGATTTAATTTTATATTCATAATTTGCACCAACAATCATATTTGCATGAAAACCGAATATTGATTTGCTTTTTGATTTCAAATGCCCAACACCAAAATTAACCAAATAGTCAGTGTCCTCACCTGTTTGTGATTCAAATTTACACCAATCGTTAGCATCAGCGATATTAAAAACATCGCCTATTTGTTTAAATTCTGGATTCTTTGAAATGCAATCAGGAATTTGATGTATTTTTACAAAATCATCTAAAGTAAATTGCAAATTTTGCGAATATGTTGAAAAGTTAATTTTTTTGAAATAATTTGTTAATGAGGTTTTAAGATTTTGATATAAATTATGTGACCCCTCTGAATCACTTGAATTTTCCATAATTCCGCCTTTTTTAATAGTATAATAAAATAACATAAATAACGAATTTTGTCAAGAGTAAAAGGTAGACCTGAAATCAGATTTTCTGGTACTTTCGGTGTTGAAATTCCAACGCATTCAATTGCTTGTTCATTGCATTTTGTTTGCAAGATTTGTCCGCTTTCACAAAAAAATGAACTTTATTTTTGTGCATACTTATCTAGGCATTAAGACAGATTCAGCTAGTTTGGATAATGATGACTCCAAAACCATGCCATTTTTATCATAATGAGTAATTGAAGTTTGATCAGAAAAAGTTTTTTGAGTAACTTTTATAATTTGTGAAATATCAAGTGTGGCATTTTGTTTCAAACTAGAAGTCTTTGGTTTAAAAGACTCTGGGTTAGGCAATACTTCAAATTTTAATGATTTAGGAATTTTAACTCCATAAAATTTTATAAGCTGTAAGTAATATTTATCAGTTATATCAATGTTAAATTCGACACTTTTGACATCTGCTTTTTCGCCTTCGGGTATAAGTGGTATTTCATATCCGGGTCTGCTTATTACTTCATATGAATAACTTCCGTAAATTTCTGGTTTAGGCTTTCCTAATTTTGATTTTTCTTCAGTTAGTAATAAACCGGAACCTGAATTGTTAACAATTTTTTCACAGGAAACAAATCTGCCTTCAATACGGCACCCAGTTTCCGGAGAAGCATCTCTGTCAAGAATATTTTTAATTCTTTTAAATTCAGGATTATTTAAAATGCAGTCAGGTATCTGCTGTTCTTTAATTAATTTATCAACTATTTTTATTGTAAATTTTTTTCCAATCAATTTATCAAGTATTTCTCCCATAAATCCTCCTTACTTTCAATATAATACATTTCATTATTAAAATATTATCATATACGGTAGAATTTGTCAAGATACCAGTTTTTGTTATTTTAAAGTTTATCTTTAAAAAAGTTTATAATAAAAACAATTCAAAAAAAACTGTTAAAAATAAATAAAAAATACTTGACAATGGTAAAAAACTAAGGTATAATTTTTTTTGTAAATAACATAATCTTTGTTTCAGAGATAGCAAGTGCAAAAGCGTAAAACTTAAAAAAGTTGCTTGCCGAGAAAGAAGGTGTTCGAATAAGGTTAAAAATTTTTGCCTTCCGACCGTTCTTTCTTCGGTCCGGAAGGTTTTGTTTTTTTACCGCACAAATTTAAATCAATTTAAAAAGGAGGTATGTTTTGAGCGCAAATTTAGAGGCTAAGAAATTAGTTGTAGACGAAATTAAAAATAAATTAACAAATGCAAAATCAGCGGCTTTCGTGGATTATTGCGGAATGACAGTTCAACAAGATTATGAAATGAGAAAAGCGTTTCGTGAAGCCGGCGGAGAATATAAGGTTTATAAGAACCGCCTTATGCTTAGAGCGCTAAATGATTTAGGCATAACTGGCTGTGATAAATATTTGGAAGGAAACACGGCAATCGCTTTTAGCTTAAAAGATGAAGTTATTATTCCTAAAATATTACTTGAAACAGTTGAGAAAACAAAAAAAATAAAAGTTAAATTTGGCATACTGTCTGGAAAAGCCATAGATGCTGGTGCCGTTGAGGTGCTTGCAAAATTGCCGTCAAAAGAAATTCTTGTGGCAATGTTACTTGGGGTATTACAAGAACCTATGCGAAAAACCGTGCGTGTGCTTTCTGCTCCGGCAAGGGGTATGGTTACAGCACTTGATGCTGTAGCTAATAAAAAATAAATTTATAAATTTTTAAAAAATAAAAAGGAGATTTTAAAAAAATGACAAAATTAAATGAATTAGTTGAAGAAATTAAAAAACTTACAATAGTTGAAGTAAGTGAACTTGTAAAAATGTTAGAAAAAGAATTTGGAGTGAGTGCGGTTGCACCTATGGCAATGGCAGCGGCTCCAGTGGCTGGTGCAGCTGCGGCAGCAGAAGAAGAAAAAACTGAATTTAATGTGATTTTAAAAGAAATCGGTGCTAACAAAATTGCCGTTATCAAAGCAGTTAGAGAAATCACAAGTCTTGGATTATCTGAAGCGAAAGCACTAGTTGATGGTGCACCTTCAACAATCAAAGAAAATGTTCAGACAAAAGAAGCAAAAGAAATGGAAGCCAAACTTAAAGAAGCAGGCGCAACGGTTGAACTTAAATAATTGAATTTTAATATTTGTGCGATTATAAAGGTATTCAGATTTTTCTGGGTACTTTTTTTAAGCGAAAATTTAATTTACAGAAATTGGAATTGTATTATTTGATATAAAGCAAATAAAATTTAAATGATTAAGTCCGCCGGCAGAAGAAGCGATTGCCTAAAGGCAATCGCTTGTCAGCTTCGCTGACAGACTTTTGGGGCTTCGCCCCAAAAGTCGCTTCTGCCGGCGGGAACAAGCAAAAGCAAGTAAATACTTAAACTTAAAACACCTATATAAAAATATTTTATTTATTATTTTGATAATGCTATAAAATCGTGTATAATTAATTTCTAAATAAAGGGAAATAAATCGGAATAAAAAATGGAAAGACAGGATAAAATAAGAAATTTTTGCATAATTGCACATATTGACCACGGCAAAAGCACTCTTGCCGACAGATTGATTGAAAAAACAGGCACTGTTTCAAAAAGAAATATGGAAAATCAAATATTAGACAGTATGGATTTGGAGCGTGAAAGAGGTATAACAATAAAACTCACTCCAACCCGTATGCTTTATAAATTTGAGGGCGTCGATTATACTTTGAATTTAATTGACACCCCCGGGCATGTTGATTTCACATATGAAGTATCCCGTTCGCTTGCTGCTTGTGAGGGTGCAATTTTGGTTGTTGATGCAAATCAAGGAGTTGAAGCACAAACGCTTGCCAATGCTTATCTCGCAGTTGATAATAATCTTGAAATATTGCCAGTTATAAACAAAATTGATTTGCCAAGTGCTCGTCCAGAAGAGGTTAAAAAAGAAATTGAAGAAGCGATAGGGCTTCCTGCAAATGATGCCCCTTGCATTTCGGCAAAGCAAAGCATAAATATCGAACAGGTATTAGAGCAAATTATCAAAAAAGTTCCTTCACCAAAAGGTGATGAAACAGCACCCTTAAAAGCACTTATTTTTGATAGTCTTTATGATAACTTTAAAGGTGCAATCAGTTTTATTCGTATTTTTGACGGCGAAGTGAAAGCCGGCACAAAAATAAAAATGATGATAACAGACAAAGTTTATGAAGTAACGGAAGTTGGTGTGTTCACACCATCAATGAAGTCAGTTGAAATCTTAAGAGCCGGTGATGTTGGTTATCTTGTTGCAAGCATAAAAAATGTTTCCGATATTAAAGTGGGCGACACAATCACTTTGGCTGATAATCCAACAAAAGAGCATTTGCCGGGTTATAGAAAAGTTCAGCCTGTTGTGTTTTGCGGGATTTTTTCGGTTGATGGGTCAAAATATAATGACTTAAAAGATGCACTTGAAAAACTCAAATTAAATGATGCCTCACTTGATTACATTCCAGAAGTGTCACAGGCTTTGGGTTTTGGTTTCCGTTGTGGATTTTTGGGACTTTTGCATATGGAAATCATCACCGAAAGATTAAGAAGGGAATTTAATTTAGACATAATAACAACCGCACCGGGCGTAAGTTATAATGTATATAAAATCAATGGTTCAATGATTAGTATTTCAAATCCAACACATCTTCCCAATGTCATAGAAATTGATAGAATTGAAGAGCCAATGACTAAAATAAAAATTTTTACTCCGCCCGATTATGTTGGAAGTATAATGGAACTTTGTCAAGACAAACGCGGAACTTATAAAGATATGCAATATCTTGATGAGAAGCGTGTTAAACTTGAATATGATCTTCCACTTAATGAAATGGTTTATGATTTTTTTGACAGTTTGAAATCCCGCACTCGTGGTTATGCAAGTCTTGATTATGATTTAATGGGCTTCCAGCAGGGTGATTTAGTGCGTTTGGACATATTATTGAACGGCGAACTTTGTGATGCACTTTCTTTGATTGTGCATAAAGAGAAGGCATATTCTCGGGGCAGAATAATTACTGAAAAACTTAAAAAAGTTATACCAAGGCAACTTTTCGAAGTGCCTATTCAGGCGTGCATTGGCAACAAAGTTATTGCAAGAGAAACAATAAGTGCAATGAGAAAAGATGTTTTGGCTAAGTGTTATGGCGGGGATATTAGCAGAAAACGCAAATTGCTTGATAAGCAAAAAGAGGGTAAAAAGCGAATGAAACAATTCGGAAATGTTGAAATCCCAAGCGAAGCATTTGTTGGCATTCTTCGGGTTGATAGTGAAGATTAAACTTTGGATTTTTTTACATTTTGATTGTAAATAAAATAATGCAACAAAAGGTTGAATTAAAACTCGCCGGCAGAAGTGGTTTTTGGGCAGAGCCCAAAAACCGGCAACCTTTCAGGTTGCAGTCGGTTGCCTTAGCAACCGACACTTCTGCCGGCGATTAAAAAATTAGTTTTAACTTGAAAATAATATAACAACTATAAACATTAAAGGAGTATTTCAAAAGTGCAAAATTCAAAAGAAAATAATCAAGAAACTGAAATTAATCAAAACAACGAAATCGTTATTGATAAAAATCACAATAAAAATTTTGGTCTTTATATTCATATTCCTTTTTGTGATAGTAAATGTTCATATTGTAATTTTGTTTCAGGCGTTTATGATGAAACAATAAAAAAATCATATTTTAAGGCTTTAACAAATGAAATTATCTCAGATAATTATCTATGTAAAAAGGTTCCAGTTTCTTCTATTTATTTTGGCGGGGGTACACCGTCATCAGTTAAAACTGATTATATTTTGAATATTTTAAAGTCATTAAGAAAAACATATTTGATAAATGAAAATGCAGAGATTAGCATTGAATGTAATCCGTGTTCTGTCGAGATTAAAAAATTAATCGAATTTAAAAATGCGGGGTTCACAAGGATTAGTTTCGGAGCACAAAGTTTTGATGATGAAGTGCTTAAACTTCTGGGCAGGCGACACAATGCATCTCAAATTTTTAATGCGGTGCAAATGGCATTTGATGCTGGCTTTGAAAATATAAGCCTTGATTTTATCATTGGTGCTAAAAAAACTGATTTATCAGATTTTGAGCAAAATATCTTAAAACTTAAAAAATTTGGTTTGAAACATATTTCAGTTTATATGTTAATGCTTGAAAATGGCACAAAATTATATTCAGAGATTCAAACTGGCTTGTTTAAGCCATTATCCGATGATGAATGTGTTAATGAATATAATAAAATTGTTGATTTATTAAAAAACATAGGCTTTAATCGTTATGAAATTTCTAACTTTGCGTTGAAAAGTTTCGAATGTAAACACAATTTGAATTATTGGGATTGCGGAGAATATTTAAGTTTTGGGGCTTCTGCACATAGTTACATAAAAGGCAAAAGAATTGAAATTACTTCCGATATAATTGAATATGTCAATTTTAATGAGCAATATAAAAGAAATAAATCAAATTCCGTTCAGCCGTTAACAAAGTCTGAAATAATAACTGAAGTTGAATTGAAACCTTTAATGAAAAAAAATTTATATAGTATAGTTGAACAAAAATCAAATATCAATGAACAGGATTTAAAAAATATTGAAGAAAGTTCAATCTACAAAATTGAAGCACTAACAAAAAAACAAAAAATTGAAGAATATATAATGCTTTCTTTAAGAACGCAAGAAGGTCTGAAAATTTCAAAATTAAAAAAACTGGGTTTTGATATTATAAAAGAAAAGCAAAGCGAAATAAAAATACTTATTGAAAAAAACATAATAACCAAAACGCCATCTCATCTTTTTGTTAATGAAAGACATTTTGGGGTTATGAATCAAATTATTTTAAAATTAATACCATAAAATAATGATTGCATTTTAAAAATAAATGTGATATAATTTGAATTAGTAAACTAAAAAGAGTTTACGGAGTGAGTTATGAAATTTAATGAAATGATTGAAATAAGCCGTTTATATGACTCTTATGGTAAATTGCTAAAAGTAAAACAGCAGGAAATAATGAACTTATATTTGTTCAAAAACTTGCAAATCATTGAAATCGCACAATTAAAACAAGTTTCAAAGCAAGCAATTTTTAAAATTATTGATGCTTGCTCAAAAAGACTTGAAGAAATTGAATCTGAACTGGGATTTTGCAAAAAATTGGAGCGAATAAAAAATCTAGGTGAAAATTTATTGGTTGACTGGCAAGACTTGAATGAAACTTTTAAAGATAATAAGAATTATCTTAATGCACAAATCAAACTAGAAAAATTTGAACGAATTTTAAAACAGTTGCAGGAGGAATTATAGTTTGTCTTTATTTCCAAATTTAAGTGAACGATTAGCACATATTTTTAGTAAGTTGTCTGGTCGTGGAAAATTAACGGCAGTTGAAATAAAAGAAGCAATGCGAGAAATCAGAGTTGCCCTTTTGGAAGCAGATGTTAATTATTTGGTTGCAAAAGATTTTATCGCCAAAATCTCTGAAAAAGCACTCGGCAATGAAGTTATGCAGTCGCTTACGCCTGCTCAGCAAGTTATTAAAATTGTAAATGAAGAACTGATTGAACTTTTAGGTTCGAACAATTCCAAACTTAAAATTGATCCCAAACCTCCGACAGTTATTATGTTATGCGGTTTGCAAGGTGCCGGCAAAACTTCAATGTGCGGGAAACTTGGTGCATATCTTAAAAAAACGGGCAAAAAACCACTTTTGGTTGCGTGTGACATTTATAGACCTGCGGCAATAAATCAGTTGCAGGTTGTCGGCAAACAAGCAAATATTGAGGTTTTTGAACGGGGATTGCAAAATCCAGTTAAAACCGCAAAGCAAGCGGTTGAACACGCTTTAAAACAAGGGCTTGATACCGTGATAATTGACACCGCTGGTCGGCTTCATATCAACACGGAATTGATGAACGAACTTGTCAGCATAAAAAAAGAATTTCAGCCAGCGGAGATTTTGCTGGTTGTTGATGCAATGACAGGACAAGATGCTGTTACAGTTGCGGAAGAGTTTAATAAACAACTTGACATCACAGGCGTTGTGCTTTCCAAACTGGACGGCGATACAAGGGGCGGTGCCGCACTTTCAATCAAATCAATAACAGGCAAACCGATAAAGTTTACTGGTGTTGGAGAAAAGATTGGCGACATTGAACCTTTTTATCCGGAAAGAATTGCTTCTAGAATTTTGGGAATGGGCGATGTTTTAACATTAATTGATAAGGCCAAAGATGTTGTAAGCGAAGAACAGGCGAAAAAACTGGAAAAAAGTTTCCGTGAAAACTCATTCACATTTGAAGATTATTTAAGTCAAATTGAAAATGTAAACAAAATGGGAAATATCAAAGATATTGTGCAAATGCTCCCGAGTAATATCAGTTCAAAACTTAAAACTTATGATGTTGATGAAAACGAAATAAAAAGAAATAAAGCAATAATTCAGAGTATGACAATAAAAGAGCGAAGGCACCCGGAAATCATTAAAGGCAGTCAAAGACAAAGAATCGCAAAAGGTAGCGGAACAAAAATTCAAGATGTTAATTCATTATTGAAAAAATTTGAGCAGTCAAAAGAAATGATGCGACAATTCAAAAACAAGAAGGGCGGTTTTAAAATTTAGTTTTATAATTTAAAAATAATATTTCGTGAAAATCTTAGAAATTTATATACAACCATAATTTAAGGTTGAAAAAAGCGAGGGTTTATATGTGCGCCCTAAAAGTGCTGGGTAAATATGCGATAATTAGGGCGCACGGTCAGACTTTTAAAGAAATTCAATCAAATGAAAAAGAATTAAATTATCAAATGAAAAATTCGGTATTAACATTAAATTAAAAATTTAATGAAGATATATAAATATTAACAGGAGGGAAAAATGGCAGTTAAAATACGTTTAACAAGAATGGGAGATAAAAAATCACCTTTTTACAGGCTCGTGGTTGCAGATTCAAAGTCACCAAGAGATGGAAAATTTATTGAAATTTTAGGCACTTACAATCCTTTAACAAATCCATCTGAAATAAAAGTTGACTCTGAAAAAGTTAAGACTTGGATTAGTCAAGGCGCAAAGCCAACCGAAACTGCAAAAGATATTTTGGTTAAAGCCGGAATAATGAAAAAGCCAGCAGTGATTAAAACAAACGCTAAACCAAAACCAAAACGCAAACAAAAAGCAGAAAAATAAGGAGTTATTTTTTTATGGAAGAATTAGTTTTATTTATAGTAAAGCATTTAGTTAGTTGTCCCGAGCAAGTTAGTGTGAAAACAGAAGCAGAAGATGATCTCAATTCAATAATTTATATTAAAGCAAATGAGAATGATTTAGGCAAAATTATTGGCAAAGGCGGAAAGGTTGTTAACAGCATCAGAACAATAGTGAAAACAATTGGAAATAAAACAAGCAAGAGATATAGAATTAAAATCGGAGAATAAATGGAAAAAATTTCCATAGCCAAAGTTTTGAAACCGCAGGGTTTAAAAGGCGAGTTAAAGTGCAAGGCTTTAACCGAGCGTATTAATGTTTTTTCAAAGTTGAAATCAATAATATGCGATAATAAAAGTTATGACATTATCTCAGGAGTTTATCGCCTGGGTTTTGTTTATATAAGCCTTGAAAGTGTTAGTACGATTGAACAAGCGGAAAAATTCAGAAACAAAACTTTATATATAACAAAAGAAGAATTTGGAAGTTTGGAGCCTGATAATTATTTCATTGATGATTTAATCGGAATAAAAGTTTTTAACACCGACGGACGAGAAATTGGAGAAATTATAGGTACTGAATTTTACGGCGCATCTGATATACTTTTAATTAAAGAAAAATTTGCAACTTATTCAATATCTTTTCTTAAAGAAATTTTTTTAAAAGTTGATATTAAAGGCAAGAGGGCAGAGATAAATCAAAAATTATATGAGGAAAATAAAATATGAAAATTGACATTCTAACACTTTTCCCTGAGATGTTTGATTGCATTAAAGCCAGCATTATAGGCAGGGCAATAAAGGCTAATAAAGTTGAAATAAATATAATTGACGTTCGTCAGTTTTCAATTGAAAAACATAAAAAATGCGATGATTATCCTTATGGCGGTGGCTTTGGAATGGTGCTTACTCCGCAACCTTTATATGATGCAATTATGAGTGTTAAAATTGAAAAATCACTAGTGGTTTTGATGTCGCCAAAGGGAGATGTTTTAAATCAGGGAAAAGTGTGTGAACTTGCGAAATATGAGCATTTGATTATAGTTTGCGGGCATTATGAAGGCATTGATGAGCGTATAATTAATCTTTGTGTGGACTGTGAAATTTCAATCGGCGATTATATCCTGACGGGTGGAGAAATCCCCGCAATGGTGATTTTAGATGCAGTTTGTAGGTATGTTCCCGATGTTATTACGGATAGTTCACTTCTTGAAGAAAGTTTTTCTGACGGATTATTAGAATATCCCCAATATACTCGCCCGCAAGAATTCAAGGGGCTAAAAGTGCCTGAAATTTTGATAACCGGCAATCATCAAAAAATTAATGATTGGAGATTAAAACAATCTATAAAAATAACAAAAGAAAGACGCAAAGATTTATATAAAGAATTTATAAAAAAATCTAAAACTAATCAAAAAAATGAAAAAAAATGAAAATTTGCCGGCAGAAGCGGTCTTTGGGCAAAGCCCAAAGACCGGCAACCTTTCAGGTTGCCGTCGGTTGCATTAAAAGGCAACCGACTCTTCTGCCGGCATCTTAAAAAAATGTTGCTTGAATAACAAAAAATAAACAAATGATGAATATTAGTTTTATGGAAAGGAATTGCAGTTAATATAGTAATAAATTTAATTCATTTTATTGGAAATTTCAATAAAAAGTAGTTACTGTTCGTTAAATAAATAAAAAATATCTAAAATTTAAAAGGATTGCATATGAAAATAAACTGGTTTCCCGGGCATATGACCAAAGCATTAAGGACAATGCACTCGGAAGTAAAAAATATTGATGTGGTTATTTATATGCTTGATTCACGCGCTCCGCTTGCTTGTTTAAATCCAGAATTTGATAAATTAATAATAAACAAGCCCGTATTATTTGTTTTAAACAAGGCAGATATGGCTGATAAATCAAAATTTTCGCTTGTTAAAGAAAATATTCAAAAAATTTTTAAAAATAACTTTCAGATTATTGAAAGCAATAGCACGGCATCTGGAATTTCGAAAATGGTTTTATCAAAATTAAAGATTTTGAGTGCGGAAAAAATAAAGAAAAACACTGCAAAGGGCTTAAACTCGTTTATAAAAGCAATGGTTATTGGTGTGCCAAATTCGGGTAAAAGCACTTTTGTAAATAATTTATGCGGAAAAGGCAAAACACTAACCGGAAACAAGCCGGGTGTTACAAAAGGGAAACAATGGGTCCACATATCAAGCAATATTCAGGTTTTAGACACTCCCGGAACTTTGTATCCTGATTTATCAGATGAACAAACAGCGGAATATTTGGGATATATCGGCAGTATCAGTGATAATGTTTTGGACATTAATGAACTTGTATTGATTTTTATTGAAGCACTTGAAAGACAATACCCTAATACACTGAAAAATCGTTATAACATCGAGTTAAACGGCTCAGCAATCGAAAAGATTAAGCAAATTGCACTATCCAAAAAAATGCTAATTAAAGGCGGAGAAATTGATTATGACCGAACTTGCGTTATGATTTTAGATGACTTCAGAAAAAGGAGATTGGGCAACATAACCTTGCTTTAAACTGATTAATTTAAAAATTGATTGCCTAAAAATTAAATGTTTAAACCACACACTTTGGGGAAAATCGGCGAAGCAAACGCCGTTCTATTTTTGAAAAATAAAGGCTATAAAATCTTAAAAGTGAATTACGTGAACATTTATGGCGAAATCGATATAATTGCACAATTAAAAAAACAATACATATTTGTTGAAGTCAAAACAAAATCAAATTTAAATTACGGATTTCCGCAGGAAGAAGTCACAAAAATAAAACAAATCAGAATAAAAAAAGGTGCACTTGAATTTTTAAAACTGAGAAGAATATCAACTGATAAAATTCGTTTTGATGTTATTGAAATTTTCAATGATACAATAAATCACATTGAAGATGCGTTTTATTAAAAATTAAAATTTTTTCAAAAAAGATTTCAATCTAGGCATTTTATTTGCTTATTTTAAAAACAGAAATGTTTTTGATAGGAAGTCAGGACTGTATTTAAATTATATTCAATGAAAATAATTCACCTATCTCTATTTGATTTTTTAAAAATTTATGTTATAATAAAATTAATTTGCCCTCATGGTCAAGAGGTTAAGACGCCACCCTCTCAAGGTGGAATCAGGGGTTCAATTCCCCTTGAGGGTACCAACCGAAACACCGCACTAAAAATGCGGGTTTTTGTTTCTGAGTTAATAATTTGTAGGTTATTTCAAAATTTTATTAAGTTTTACATATTTAGAAACAATAAAACAAATATATGAAGCATTATTTATCTGGTTATGTATTAAAAAAATCAGCCATATAATGTTATTATGAAAAAAATATGTCTGTGCGTTTTTTTGATTACAAGCAGTATTATCGGGGCAGGTTTTGCGAGCGGAAGAGAACTATCACTTTTTTTTGCTGAATTCGGGTATGCAAGCCTTTATTTCTTGCCTATTGTTTTTATATTGTTTTATTATTGCTTTAAAATATTTCTGATAATCGGTTCAAGAAGACATTTTAAAAATATCTTAGATGTGAACAAACAAATTAATTGTTCAATTTTTTTTAATATCACAATTATTGCTATTTTCTTAATTTATGCTGCTGCAATGTTTTCCGGCGCTGTTGAAGTTCTAAGTTCGAATTTAATTGAAGTGCCGACATTTGTTTTTCATATTATAATTTTTATCATTAGTTTCTTTGTTTTAAGAACTGGATTGAAAGGGCTTTACAAAATTAATATAATTTTAATCCCGCTTGTAATATTACTTTTGATAATTTATTCTGTATATTCAACGCTTAATCCTGTTACGGACATATCATATATTCCAAGTTCGGTCAATGCTTATATTCTTCCGGTTTCGATTATTATTTATGTTGCGGGCAATATGCTTCTTTCTTATTATATTTTAATTCAAGCAGGAAAAGATTTAAATGAAAGGCAAATTAAGATTGTAAGTTTTGGTGCAACATCAATCATTTGCTTTGTTATATTAATTTGCATAATCTGTTTGATAACTAATGGGGCTGTTGTTATGAACGCGAGTATGCCGTTTGTGCTTTTAACTTTAAGACTTGGCGAACCTTTTCCAATTTTGTTTATGTTCGTTTTGTTTTTGGGAATAATAACTTCACTGTTCACCGCATTGCATACAGTTAATTCAATTTTTAAAAGCGGACAAAAAAACAAAACGCCACTGCTTTGTTGCAGTGCCGTTCTGCTTATCAGCCTTATCGGCTTTGAAAAAATTGTTAATTATTGTTATCCACTAATCGGATTTTTCGGTATTATATTAATTTTAAAATTTTTCCATATTGAATTTAGTTTAGACCTGGGTTTAAAAACCAACAAAGCAGGCAAACATTCAGTTAATAATTTTAAAGATTATCACTTAAAGCGTTAAAGTTTATTAATAAACTTGTCGGCTTAAAATCTTTTATTTTTATCTTTTTGAATAATTCAATTTTCTAACTTAATTTTTATGCTTTAATCAAAATCCGTTTGATAGGAATGCAATTTAAAAGGAAGGGATTTCTTTATAAACTGTAAATTTTTCTAATTCATTTTGTTAAATCAATTACTTGTCTAACAGAAAAGAAATTTTGACAGTCAATTGCATAACCAAAATAGGTGTCTTTGGATTTTAATACTAAGGTTATAAATCTTTAAAGCGTTAAATTTAATATTATTTAAAAATCTTTTATTCGAAATTAATAATAATTTTAAGAAATTTTATCTTTTGAAATTTTTAATAATTCAATTTGTTCGGAATTATTATTTTTCACTTAAAATGCCTTTAATAATTAAATTTTTCAAAGCAAGACTGTTTTTTAAGATAAAGATTTTTTATCTTACGGGAAAAGTTTTTTCCCTCATATCATAATATGAAGTAAATTTATAAATGTTAAAATTTAATTATTTTATATCTAAAAAAATTTAATAATTAAATCGAAATAGTAAGTAGAAAAATGTTAATTAAATTGTTAAATAAAAAAATATTTAAAAAATTAAAAGAAATATGATGCAAATTAAAATTGAAAATATAGTATGGGTTAATTTTTGTTTAAGAAAAAAGCCTAATCGCATTTGAAATTTTTGCAAAAAGACAATTGCTTGCATCATAGTTGAAAGCCCACCAAATGTTATCAATCCACAACATAAAATTGTTGAAGTAAATTCGGTTAATTGTAAATTTGCAATATCAATACAACCGTGAGTTATTTCAAATAATCCGTTAAAAATTGCAACGAAAATTTCGCTGTTAATGCCGGTTATCGAAGAGAAAAAAGTCGCAATGGGTGGCAAGATGTTTAAATAATTTAACATTTCAATCAATACAAAAAAAATGCAAATATAACCGCCGATTATTAGGATTGATATTATTGAATTCCACATTAATTCTGCCGGTTGAAAAGATATGTTATTAATTGATTGCGTGCTAAATCTTATATTGGTGGGTTTTTCCTTGTGATTTCTGTATAAAATGCCATTTAAAATTGCTCCGATAATGTGGGAAAATAAAATAATAAGCCCCAGCCTGCGAGAAAGTAAAAGCCCGATGCCAACCGAGCCGAGAATGAACATTGGCCCGGAGTTTGAAGTAAAAGTCGTTATTTTGAAAGCATCTTCTTTGGTTATGCTTCCGTTTTCATAAAGGTCGCTAACAACCTTAGCCCCAACCGGATACCCCGAAAGAATGCTTGTTAAAAAAGCAAATGCACCAATTGGCGGAGTTTTAAAAATTGATGTAAATATTGTAAATTTAGTTGCTAACACATTCATAACGCCTAAATCAGTTAAAATTTTAGTAAAAAAAAGAAATGGAAAAATTGCCGGAAGAACAACTGTTGCCCAAACTAGAATTCCCTTTGAACAGGCAACCAAATAAACTTCCGGAGAAATGGCAAGCGCAATCACTATAAAAATGACAAAAAAAGTTATAATCCAATAAAATTTATTCATATTAAAAAATCATTGGTTGAAAAAATTAAAAATTTGAGAATAATTAAAAAAAAATTGACGCTTTTTTCATACCTCTTGACATTAATTAATATATTATATATAATAAGTAAGTTATTACTACACATACTATAAATGATACTTGATAATTAAGTTTTAACAAAAGTTTAAGTTTAAGTTATCCAAACGGATAATGTGAAAATATAAAAATTTTTCTTATCATAAGTTTTGAATATAAAAAATTATTTAAAAATTCAATGTTTATTCATTGCACTTAAATTTGAGTTGATTGAAAAAAAATTTTTTTACACTGAAAATTAAATTGATAATCAGAACATAAAGCATTTTATATTTTTAACATTTACTTATGAGGTTTATATGAGTTTTAAAAAACAAATTTTTAATATGGCAAAACAAGATGTCAAAACAATCGTATTTCCTGAAGCCGGTTTTAGCGATAAAATAATTGAAGCAGTGAGAATTGCAACACAAAAAAAATTGGCAAAGGCTATTCTTTTGGGCGATGAAAGTGCGTTATATCTTAGATATAGTGCGCTTGCTGATGAAAATATTCAGATAATAAATCCAAAAACTTCTGAACTCAGAAATTTATTCATTGAAGAGATATGCGAGTTAAGAAAATCAAAGGGTGTGACAAAAGAAGAATGCGAAAAAATGCTTGAAGACCCTATATACTTTGCTACGATGATGGTGAAAGACGGATATGCTGATGGTATGGTTTCAGGAACTGAAAGTTTCAGTGCGTCAACATTCAAGCCGGCATTGCAACTTATCAAAGGAGTTTTGCCGAATAAACTTGTGTCATCAAGTATGTTGGTTTTTATTAAAAAAGGCTTGTTTAAAGTTCGTCCGATTTTAATATCAGATTGTGCATTGGTTGAAAATCCAACCAAAGAAAATTTGGTTGAAATAGCCAAAAATTCTGTAGATTTTTGGAAAATGCTGTTTTATAGCGAGCCAAAAGTTGCGTTTTTATCATATTCAACAAAGGGCAGTGCCAAAAGTGAAAGCATTGCAAAAATGCGAAGTGGCACAGATTTATTTAAAAAAACTTATCCGGAAGTTGTTGCTGATGGAGAATTGCAAATTGACGTTGCATTGTCTAAGAAAGCCTGCAAAGCAAAAAATTATATCGGTCAAATTAATGGTGAGGCAAATATATTGATTGTGCCGGACATAAACTCAGGAAGTTTGCTTGTAAAAGCATTACACAGTGTTGCTGGTTACACTTGCATCGGACCTGTTGCACAAGGCTTTGCGCGCCCCGTTAATGATGTAACAAGAAATGCCTCAATAAATGAAATTGTAATGTTGATTGCAATAACGGTTATACAAGCACAATTATATTAAATAGCGAAAAAAGTTTGAGTTATATATTAATTATTATATTTTTGCTTAATTTAGAGATAAAAACGAATAAACAACTTGACAAAATGAGATAATTTCGTTATACTAATAAGAGTGCATAATATAAATTTATATTTTATTGTTAAATGTAAATTATAAAGCAAAATTTTATAAGCATATTCTTTAAAATTATATAAATTTGATTTAATAATGCTTAATTAAAATAAAATTATTTTTGTGAAAATCAGGAGAAATTAAAATGGCAGTACCAAAATATAAGGTTTCTAAGGCTAGAAGAGATAAAAGAAAATCATCTAATTCAAAAATCACTTTATCGGCACTTGTTGAGTGTCCATTTTGCCACGAATTAAAACAACCTCATAAAGTTTGCCCAAAATGCGGAGTTTATAAAGGTAAAAAAGTTTTAGATACCGAAAAGAAAGAAAAAAAAGAAGTCGCTTAATTTAGATTTTAGATACATTTAAAATAAAATTGAAATGAATCAGAGTTATTTTGATTTATTTTTTTATTTTTTATTATTTAAGTTGTTTTATCAAAACTAAATTTTTTCAGTTAAAACTTAAAATTTTAAATAATTATTATAGAATAATGAATTTTTTTTAATAATATTTTTTATTAAAATAAAAATCTACATTATTGGTAAAACTTAAAATGAGTTGATTTATTTATTTGATTATGTTATCATTTTTATTGATAGAAGTTATTGATTTATCAAGTTATTTGAGTATAGTAAATAAAAATATAAAATAATAATTAAGGGGAATATTGTGAAAATAATTATTGATGGTTATGGGGGCGATAATGCACCGCTAGAAATTGTTAAAGGTTCGGTTCAGGCAGTAAATGAAATAGAGGATTTGACTGTTATTATTACGGGGAAACAGCAAGAATTAGAAAATTGCTTAAAAAAATTGAATTATACTGGCAATAAAATTGAAATTTTGAATGCAGAAACTGTGATTTCTTGTGACGATGAAAATCCTGCTAAATTGATTAAAGCAATGCCTGATTCTTCAATTGTTGTGGCACTTGATGCTTTAAAACAAAGAAATGATATTGATGCAATGATTTCAGCAGGCAGTACGGGGGCGGTTTTGGCCGGCGGGATTTTAAAACTTGGTAGGCTTAAGGGCGTTTCTAGACCAGGTTTAGCACCTTTACTTCCTACAAAAATTGACAACAAAGGTGTTTTACTTATTGACTGTGGTGCAAATGCAGATTGTAAGCCAATTAACCTTTGTCATTTTGCAATGATGGGTTCTGTTTATTACAGTTCATTATATAATGTTGAAAAGCCGAAAGTTGCCCTTTTGAATGTTGGAGTTGAAGATGCAAAGGGTAATATGCTGATTAAAGAAACTTTTAAGTTGCTTAAAACATTACCTATCAATTTTGTTGGAAATATTGAAGCACGAGATTGTATGAGTGGAGATTATGATGTTTTGGTTGCAGATGGATTTTCAGGAAATTTAACATTGAAGTCAATCGAGGGAACACTTTTATTTGTTATGGACCATTTGAAAAATGCAATAAAATCCTCAACAAGTTCAAAAATTGGATATTTGTTTATGAAAAAATCTTTTAATAAACTAAAAGAAAAAATGAATTATAAGCAATATGGCGGTTCGCAGTTTTTAGGGTGTAAAAAACCAATTTTTAAAGCACACGGAAACAGTGATGCAGAATCAATTTTAATTGTAATCAAACAGGCAATTAAAGTTGCAAAAAATAATGTTAATGATAAAATTGAAGAAATTGTTGGCTCGGTGCAAATTGAAGAAAATTAATTTAATTGTATTGTTTAAGATGTTATAATTGCTTATATAAAATTAATTTATACTGACAACTGATGCGGTTAAAACATAATGCCGGTGAAAGCGGGGAATTTTTTGCCAAGGCAAAAAATTCAGCAGTGCCGTTGGCACTGCTACGGGTTTGCTTTTATCAAAGCAAACCCGCCCGCTTTCACCGGCGAAAAGCCGGCCGTATTACATAAAATCAAGCAATAAAATTTAGATTGTAATCTGAAAACCCGAATAAAAAACAAACTTAAATAAATAATTAATATTAATTAAAAATTAACTCTTTAACATAATTTTTAACTTATAATGTGGGCGAAAAAATAATAAATAAAGAAAATTCAACTTGACATTAAAGGGAATTATATGAATTTCAATAAAATAGAACTTTTCGGATTTAAGTCATTTGCTGAAAAAATAGAAATAAAATTTGATGATGGCGTAACCGCAATCGTTGGTCCTAACGGTTGCGGAAAAAGCAATGTAGGCGATGCAATAAGATGGGTTTTAGGTGAGCAAAGTTCCAAAAGTTTGCGTGGAAATTCAATGCAAGATGTTATTTTCAGCGGAACTGAAAAAAGGAGAAGCCTTTCATATTGTGAAGTTACGCTTTATTTCAACAACACAGACAGATTTTTTGATATTGATTATGATGAACTTTCAGTTACGCGAAAACTTTATCGCAGTGGCGAAAGTGAATATTTAATAAATAAAAATCAATGTAGATTAAAAGATATTGTAAATCTTTTCTTTGATTCTGGAATAGGTCGGGACGGGTATTCAATAATCGGTCAAGGCAAAGTTGAAGAAATAATTTCAAGCAAACCAGAACTCAGGCGAAAGATTTTTGAAGAAGCGGCGGGAATTGCAAAATTTAAGTCCAGAAAAGAAGAAGCGGAGCGTAAACTGGAACGAACAAGGGATAATTTGAGCCGGTTGCGTGATATAGTTGGAGAAATTGAAAGGCAACTTGGACCTTTAAAGAAACAAGCAGAAACTGCTAAAAAATATTTAGATTTCAGGCAAAACTTAAAAGACCTAGAAATTAATTCCTACATATATCAATATGAAAATTCAGGCGAAGTAAAATCTCAGATTACAACAAAAATGAATGCTGTTTTGGAAGAATTATCTTTAAGACAAACTGAAATTGTAAGTTTGAACCAAAAGAATAATGATACAATGGAACAAATTACAAATTTAGATGAGCAAATTAAAAATATAAACAATGAAATTCTAATCTTAACGGTTGGGCTTGAAAAACAACTTGGAGAAATAAAATTATTTCAGGAAAGAATCAATAATTTAAACTCGCAAAATGAAAAAATAAATCTCGATTTATTAAACGGTGAGAACAGTTTAATAAAATTTAAAGCAGAAAAAGAGCAGAAAGAAAAACGAAAAGATGAACTTTTGGAAAAATCTAAAATTCTGGAAGAAGCATCAGGCGAATTTTCAAATTTATTAAATAATTATTCCGCATTAAAATTGAGTATAATTAATTTAACATCACAAATTAAGGAAGAAGAGCAGAATTTATCTAATTTAAATGCTAAAATTCAAGTTTATGAAAATAGACATCGTTTGCTTGTTGAAATGCAATCCGAATTTGAAGGTTATGCTTATGCCGTTCGTAAATTATTAAAAGAAAGTGAGAAAAACAGTTTTATCAAAGATAAAATGATTGGAATTTTAGCGTCTTTAATCAAAGTGCCGGAAAAATTTGAAACTGCAATTGAAGTTGCACTTGGCAATGCGCTTCAAAATATTGTTACAACAAATGAAGAAAATGCTAAAAGCCTAATAAATTATTTGAAGAGCAATCAATTTGGGCGCGCAACCTTTTTGCCTGTCAATTCAATGAAGCCTAGATATTTGCAACTGGAACACAGAAGACTGGCATTGACAACTGCTGGTTGCCATGGAATTGCAAGCGAAGTTATCACTTTTGACAAAAGAATAAAAAGCGTGGTGGATAATCTTTTGGGTGCAATTGTTTTGGTTGATAACCTTGACATTGCTGTAAAAATTGCAAAAAATTCTCAGTTCGCTTTCAAAATAGTGACGCTTGACGGCGATGTTATTAATCCGTCGGGTGCAATGACAGGCGGTTCAAGAAAATCGCAGTCTGTTAATTTAATAAGCAGGGGCAGAGAAATAACTGATTTATTAGCTGAAATTCAAAAAGCAAAAGCGGATTTTATCAGCAAAAATGCGTTTATAAAAAATTTAACCGACAAACTCGACGAAAACAAGAAATATATTGAAGAACTGGAACAAAAGAAAAACAGCACTCAAATTACTGAAGCGGTTAAAATTGCCGAAATAAGAACTGAAATTAATGCAATTGAGCAGGATTTTAGGCGTATTGAATTGCAAATAACAGAAACAGAAGGAAGTTTGCGACTAAACAAGCAACAAATTGAGAATAATAGTTCCTACATATTAAAAGAACAAGAAAATATCAAAAGATTGCAAGAGAAAAATATCGGTTATGAAAATCAGCAACAACTTGAAGTAATCAGAAAAGAGCAGGAAAAATTAGAGCAAAACAAAATAAAATATCAAGAGCAATTAAAAATAATTGATGTGAAAAAAGAACAGTTAATGCAAGATATTAACCGCATTAATGACAAAAAATTTCGCATTGAAACCGAACTGAACAAACTTGAAACTGATGTTGAAGCAACAGAAAAACGCATTTATGAAGAATATGAGTTGACATATAATACCTGCTTAGAATTCAAACGAAGTGATTTCGATTTTATTTCGGCATCACATCAAATTAGTGAACTTAAAAGAGAAATTGCAAAGCTAGGGTATGTTAATGTTAACGCTATTGAAGACATTAAGGTTATTTATGAAAGATTTGAAGATATGTCTGCGCAAGTGAATGACCTTGAAAAAGCCGAGCAAGATACGACAAAAATTATTGATGAACTTGCCGGAGAAATGACTGTGCGCTTCATTGAAGAATTCCATAAAATCAATGCAAATTTCAATATAACTTTTAAGGAATTATTCGGTGGTGGAAATGCGAATTTGCAACTTGTTGGCTCGGATAATGTTTTGGAAGCCGGAGTTGATATTGTTGCAGAACCGCCTGGTAAAAGATTGCAGAATATTACACTTTTAAGCGGTGGCGAAAAAGCCTTGACTGCAATTGCAATTTTGTTTGCGATTTTAAAATTAAAGCCGATGCCATTCTGTTTACTTGACGAAATTGAAGCAGCCCTTGATGAAGCAAATGTTGAAAGATTTGCACAATATTTAAGGCGTTTTGCAAATGATACTCAGTTTATTGTTATAACGCATAGGAAGCCAACAATGGAACTTGCCGACAGTTTATATGGGGTTACAATGGAAGAAAAAGGCATTTCAAGAATTGTATCAGTTAAATTAAGTGAAGCAATTTCTAATGCCGGTGGTCAGGAGGATCAGTTAAATGGCGCTGTTTAAAAAAATAGCTAAAGCACTTGCAAAAACAAGAGATGCTTTTAAAAGAAGAATCAATGAAATTTTTAAACGAAGTGAGTTGAACGGCGAATTTTATGATAAACTTGAAGAAATTTTAATATCAAGCGATGTCGGCGTTCAAACAAGTGGGCTGATTATTGATGAGTTTAAACAGGAAATAATCAGAAAAAAAATTAAGAAATCTGATGATGCAAAACAACTTTTTAAAGATATTTTAACAAAAAGTATATCATTAAATGAAAATTTTGAAATAAAATATCCTGCGGTTATCACAATAATTGGCGTTAATGGTGTGGGAAAGACAACAAGCATTGGCAAACTTGCACATTATTTTAAAGGTTTGAAAAAGGAAGTGAGTTTGGTTGCCGGTGATACTTTTCGTGCAGCGGCGTCGGCTCAACTTGCTGAGTGGGCGAATAGAAATAAAGTCAAGATTATTAAGCATACTGAAGGGGCTGATGCGGCAGCAGTTGTTTATGACGGGATTATAAGTGCAAAATCAAAAAAAACAGATGTTTTAATTATTGATACGGCTGGAAGACTGCATACAAAAGTTAATTTAATGCAGGAACTTGGTAAAATTGACCGAATTGTAAACAGGGAATATGCCGATGCGAACAAGTATAATTTTATTGTTTTAGATGCGACAATCGGGCAGAATGCACTTGCTCAAATTCAGAATTTTAATGAATATGTTAAGATTGATGGCGTGATTTTAACAAAATTAGACGGAACGGCAAAAGGCGGGGTTATTCTTGCAATAATTCGGCAATTTAATTTGCCGGTTGTGTTTGTGGGTGTCGGTGAGAAAATAGGTGACTTAGAACTGTTTGAGTCAGTAGATTTCATAAATAATTTATTTTGATTGATTTTTAAATTGTTTTTTTAATACAGATTTTTTCAATTTGATTTTTAATTTAGTTGAGATTATAGAATTATTGAGTTAAGATTTTTTGAGAAGTTGGAATTTCTAATTGCCGGCGAAAGTCCGGGCTTGAAAAGCCCGGTGCAAGTGCTTTTCAAGCACTTGCCAAAATTTTAGCGAATGCTAAAATTTTCTTTCGCCGGCAAGTTTGTTTTGTGTGCTTTATCGCAATTATTTTTATATTAATAAATTTTTAAAAAAACTTTTAAGTTTATAAATTTTTATAAAATTTAAAATAAAGAACTTTGCATAAAACTCGTTTAAAAAAATCATTAAATTCTGTAGCCAAATTCAGCAAACGAACCGATATTTTGACCGTACAAGCAAAAATCGACAAAAAACAGCATATATAAATAGCATACTGAAAAAGTGTGCTTATTTTTTTTGCGTGGAGGTCGAATTTGGTATTTGAAAATTTTATTCTCTTTATGAATAAAATACTTTTATTTTCTTCCTTCATAAATAATGCGTCAGGTTTTCCAAAGCCCCTATCAGCGGAAGAAGAAAAAATGTATTTCGAAAAATTCAAAAACGGCGATAAAAAAGCAAAAGAAACATTAATAAATCACAATTTAAGGCTTGTGGCTCATATTGTCAAAAAATATTCTGGTGCAGGTGAGGCTGATGATTTGCTTTCAGTTGGGGCAATTGGCTTAATCAAAGCAATTAATACATTTGAATATGGAAAGGGTACCCAACTTTCAACATATGCGGCAAGATGTATTGAAAATGAAATATTAATGCTTATTCGTGTAAGTAAAAAGCATAAAAAAGTGATATCTCTTCAAGAAAATTTAGGACAGGATAAAGATGGGAATGATGTGGAACTTTTGGATATAATCCCTTCGCTAGACGATGAAATTTATGGTGTTGTTGAAGGCAATATTATGACAGAAAAAATTGTTAATTTGATTGACAAAGTTTTGACTAAAAGAGAAGCGGATATTTTAAAAATGCGATATGGAATTGGTGGAATTCCAGCACTTACGCAAAGAGAAGTGGCTGTTGCGCTAGGAATTTCGAGGTCATATATCTCTCGTTTAGAAACCAAAGCCCTTGCCACAATAAAAGAGCATTTGAAATACATAAACGAGGATATTTAAATAGATTAATTAAGCAAATAAAGTAACAAAATTTAATGCTGAATATTAAAAACATAGTGAGCGAATTAAAATTTGCCAGCAGAAATTTTGCGAAACTGAAATTGAAAAAAGTCATTTTAACCGATTCAGTTTGTTATAATGTTCGGCAGACCGTTGTTTAAGTCTGTTGTCTGTTGATAATATTAAAAAATGCTGTAGGCAATCCAAACCGCACAAGTTTGAGTTAATTGGCAAACAGTTTAGATTAATCCGCTTAGGTTAAAACCGCAAAAGTTTTAATTAGTCCGTTAAAATTTAGGTTAATCCGCAAATAATTTCTAAACAAAAAAACACTTTTAAAAAGTGTTTTTGTCTAGTGATTGAAATTAATCTTTGATTTCATTATCTTGTTTTTTTGTTGGTTCAGTGCTTT
The DNA here is from genome assembly GCA_028694075.1 of Clostridia bacterium. GTDB lineage: Bacteria > Bacillota > Clostridia > Christensenellales > UBA1242 > UBA5489. The sequence goes on along the minus strand of JAQUUD010000003.1, from coordinate 8,059 downwards.
CAGCGCCTGTTTTATCAACAATTTTAAGTTTGGCTCTTTCATTGGTAATTTGTTTTTCTTGTTGCATTAACCATTCAGGTGAGTTAACTTCTTTAATTTTTTCATTTAGTTTATCAATGTCTTTTAGAAATTTTCTTCTTGAACTGGCATAAGTTTTAAATTCATGTTCGGATTTTCTTGTTATACCTTCGGCTCTATGTCGAGATATTCTTTGTTTGTTTTCTTCTTCCAAATTAGCAAGATATTCTTCAAGTTCTTTAATTTCTTGATTAATCATTTTAATTTCCGAGTCTTTTCTGTTTTTCGCTTCTCTTATAACAATCTCTGGTGAAACAGTTGTTGCTCTATCATATGAAATCTTAGTAGGTTTTTTAACTTGATATTTCTTTAGTTCAATTCTTCTTAAATATGAAAGCACAACGGCAAGAATAACGGTTAATGTCATTATTATTGTTGAAAGTGCAATCCAAAATTGAGCACTTGAAGTTGTTACATCTTCATCATCTGTTTCCTCAACATCTTGACTTTCTTCTTCAATATCAGTGGTGCTGAACAACAATACAGTATCAGAGTCAGTTGCTTCAGTATACTGAGTTTTATCTATTGTTTCATAAGCAAACGTGTCAAAAAAGGCATTGCCCGAGGTGTTATAATCATCACTTGTTAAAGCAAATTGAACCTGAATTGTGTATGCTGTATCTACAAATACATAAATTGTATATTGACTGAATTCATCAGATTTAATATTCTTTATTGATGCACCTAAAAGACCGTTAATTGAAAATTCCGCACCATAATTATGCTCTTCTTCATCTTCAATAGCAGACGCGAACTGAGTTTTTATATAGATAGTAAACTTATAATAAGAATTTGCACTTAAACTTAAATCATATTTTGAGGTTAATGAATAAGTTGCTTCTCCGTAAGTTGAAATTGCCAGCATATTTTTAACTTCGCTTATATTATGTTCTGGAAAGTTTATATTAAAATAATTTTCTTCATCAATTATTCCGCCGGTTGCTGGCTCGCTTGAATTTGCTTGAGCATCAGTGTTGCTATCAAACAACAAGGCATCATATATTCCATAAATATTTTTATCACTGCTTTTAATATAAAAACCAATGTTTGATAAATCTAAAATTTTACTATTGTTTGCTTGAACGATTGTTGAATATTGTTCGCTTGAGTAACTTTCAGTTGCAAAGCTAACATTATCTAAATATACGACACCTTGAGCCGGTTTGGCTTCACTTCCAACTTCCAAAACAAGTTTAAGTGTAGAAGCAAATTGTTCGGTTTTTATTGTAATTTTATAGTTTGCCCAAGAACTTGAAACTACATTTAAATCTTCAAAAACAACTTTATCATTTTCATTTATGATATAAATATTTAATATTGAATTTCCAGTTGGATTGAATTTTAAAGCCATATAATCAAACGAAAGGGTATAATAAGAATCTTTGCTTACAGAAATTTCCGGACTTGTTATTGTTTGATATGTTGTTCCTTTGTTATAAATCATTAGAATATTATTTGTATCTGTAATTGGCGTGGTGACTGATGTTGTGCCAACTCGAATTATTGGGTTTCTTGGATTTGTTAAATTAATATCATTAGTATCCCATTTTGTTGATTTGGTGTTTACAACTCCCCACGCAACTGAGTTTTCGTTTCCTGCGGTTGTTTGTTCCCATTTATCTGGTTGAAGCGGATAAGTTAAATTTGCATCTTGATTAATTACATCATTAAAGTTGCCATTTTCAACAGTCGGCGATGTTGAAACGGTTGTAAATGCTAAAGTTTTATTATTATCATCAGTAGAGATTGATTCAAGTTGTTCATAACTTAATTTTTCAACAGTAATATTATCAAAAACAACTGTTCCACTTGATAAATCTTCTTCGTCACCAAGACGCAATTCAAGTTTGATTGAAGTGTCATATCTTGTATGACCTGAAACATAAAAACTCACGTTAGTATAATCATTTTTTAAAGCATTAGTTGAATTTGATGATATTGTTATATAACTTGATGACGGGGTATAATAACCCAAATTTTCTCCATAGATCAAGCTAACATCATCATTTTCAATAATTTTTATATAGGCATTGCCCACAATATTATTGCATTTTACATTTAAGGAAATTTTATAAATGCCATATTGCTCAATTTGAATGTCTTTGGAAGAAAACCCAATATTAGCCTCTTCTGTGCTTGATAAAACTAACGCATAATCATTTTCACTTGTGTTGTCAGTACCTAAACTTACAATGTTATAACTTTGCATTATTTCTGCTGAAGATACTTTTAAAACACGTGCAACTGTTGTTGAAGCATCATAAGAGCCGTCGATAACCCAACTATTCATAGTTTTGCTTGTTTCAAAATCAAAGTTATAATCAGATGAGAAATATTCAGAGATATAATTTATGTCCATTTTAACAACATTGTAATTATTTGTTTCATTATCTAAGTCTGAGATATATTTGCTTTCGGTTACTTTTAAAATTGAAATATTATCATAGAATACAACGCCAGTTGAAGTATAGTCGCTTGTCGGTCCTAAATAAAGTTCAAGAGTTGCCGATATATCATTGAAATTTGTTTGAACATAAAAAGTATATTCTGCCCAATTGCGGTTATTTGTTTTTATATAATTAAATTTATCAGGATTGGTGACAGCATAATTTTGAATTTCGTCATCAAAATCTTCAAAACCGGTTAAATATATACTTGCGTAAGCATTGTTCATAGTGTTTACCAGAACGCTAATTTCATAATAAGAATAACTTTCCAAACTTATATTGCTTGAAACATAACCTTGTGAAGTGTCTGTTTCAACAAAATTTGAATTTCTTGAATTTATCATTAAAACGTGGTCATCACAATCCGAACTGATTGTTTTCGGATTTTCAGTGCTTGCCAACTGATAAGTGGAATAATTTGCGGAAAATTTGTTTGCTTTTTCATCAACATTAATTATACCACTTGTTGCAGAACTAGATTGTTTAATAATAGACCAACCGGACGGGTTCTTTTCAAGTGAAGTGGAATTAGAATTGTTATCAAACTCTCCGTTTGTTAAAGTCACTTCTTCAAAACTCACAGTATTGTTATTTGTATAAGCGTATACAAAATAATTTATGCCATTAACATTAAGTGCAAAAGCAGTAAGTATAAAACAAACCACATAAACTATTTTTTTAAAAAATCTCATCTTTCACCTTCTGCTATCGTTTTTTTAACTTAAATATTATATAATAATTCTTAATAAAAATCAATTAAAAATCAAATAAAATTTATAAATTTAATAAAATGCCAAATAATATAATAATGAAAAAGAAAAAAAAGTCTTTAAACTGGATATTAGATGCGGTATTTGGAAGCATAATCGGATTTGTAAATGGTTTCTTGGGTGGTGGCGGAGGAATGATTGCTGTTCCAATTTTAGAGAAAATCAAAAAACTTGACAACAAGAAAGCACATGCCACGGCGATTGCCGTTATGTTTCCGCTATCGGTTGTAAGTGCGTTTGTTTATACACTTACAATAGAGTTTAACTGGCTGATATTAGTAATATTAGCGGTGAGCGTTACAGCCGGCGGAATTTTGGGCAGTTTCCTGCTGAAAAATTTAAGTGGAAAAGTTATCAGGATAATTTTTGCTTTTTTAATGCTCGGCTCTGGGATTTATATGATTATCAGTTAACGCAAACACAAATTTTTAAGAACAAAGAAATTATATACATAAAAAGTTGTTTTTAGTCAGCAGTATAATTCGCTTTGTTAAACTTTTAGGTGATTATGGAAATTTTTTTAACAATACTTTTTGGAATAATAGGCGGTGTGTTCGGCGGTATGGGAATGGGCGGTGGAACTCTTTTAATCCCGCTTTTAACCATTTTTCTTGCCGTTAATCAAAAACTTGCGCAAGGTAACAATCTCATATCATTTTTGATTATGGCAATTATTGTTTTGATAATTCATATTAAAAATAAAATGGTGGATTTGAAAAGTATTATATTGTTAGATATTTTCGGCATTGCTTTTTGTATTGTCGGGGCATTATTAATATCTGTAATTGACTCAGAAATCTTGCATTACATTTTTGCCGGATTTTTGATTATTCTTTCCTTTTTTGAGTTTTTTAAGCTTATAAAAAAAAATGAATAAAGAAATAAGTGCTTACTTTCTAAAATCTTAACAAAATATTAATCATTTTATCAGAAAAATTTGATTATAAAACTGTTTTTTATTATTCAATTATAAAAATTTTTTTTAATTTCAAAAACTTAATTAATTGTTTACAAATTAGGTATTTTATGCTATTATATGATATTATAATAACACAGGGGATAAAAATATGATTGATAAAGATAAATGTATTGCTTGTGGAAGTTGCGTTGCAACTTGTCCAGTTAATGCAATAAGTTTTGGAGCAGACGGAAAGCCACAAATTAACAAAGATTTATGTATTAAATGTGGAAGTTGTGTGGTTATTTGTCCGACTCAAGCAATAACAATAGAATAAAAAGGAGCATACTTTGGAGAAAGCAACATTAATAGAAATGTGCCCGACATCGCTTAAAATGACAACAATAGCATTAGTCGGGGGAACATACTATAAAAAGATCAATGAAATTAACGAGATAATCAGATTTGATGAAGATATATATGAAAATCAGTCAATTAGCATCTCAAAACTTAATGATTGCGTGAAATTATTAAATATGTTTAGGAATTTATGTGAATTTAACAATATTAACAAGATATATTGTGTTGCTTCATCAATTTTTTTGAATGTCAAAAATATGCGCGGGCTTTTCGAAGAAATTTCAAATTCAACCAGTTTTAATTTTAACTTTTTAACTGAAGAAGAAGAAATAAAACATGTTTATAATTCAATCTTGAACTCAGTTGAACCGAATAAAGCGGTCGCTTTATATATTAATCCTAATAATACATTGATTGTTAATTTTTCAAAAAGAAATGTTTTGTCAACGCATATTTTACCCTTTGGGGCAAACACTCTTGCATACAAATTTAAAGAGACTGGCGATGCAAATCAAGCAGTGTCTGAAATGGTTGATTATGTTAAAGCGCAATTAAGTGATTTAAAACTTGATGTCAATCCTGAAGAGATTGGATTTATTGGTGCGGGGCAATATGTTGTTGATTTAAGTAAATTGGTTAGAAAAATGACGCATTATCCGCTTGATCAAGATAATAACTTTGTTATCAAAAAACCTGATTTTGATAAGGCTTTTGACCTTTTGAAAGAAAATGGCTTTGACAGGACAAAACGCCTCTCAAATATATCAAATGAAAGGCTGGATAATTTGATTGGTGGCTGTGCCATTGTTGAAGCATTTTTCCAAACAGTTGCAAATGAAAAATTTTATATTTCAACCAAGACAATCAGCGATGCAATAATATCTTCAAAGATAATCAGAGAAACAATTACTGATTCAAATTCTGCTGATGTTTTGGAAGTGAGTCTTGAAAATATAAGATTTTATTATGGTTCGGAAGAATCTAATGCAGATTGGGTTTATAATATGACACTTAATTTATTTAAACAAACTTCAATTATTCATAAACTTACAAGAAAGCATTACAAGGCACTTAGAATTGCAGCATATATGTATGATTGCGGAAAGCGAATTGATTTTGAAAATCACCCAAAATATAGTAAAGACATTATTTTAAACTCCAAAATTTACGGCGCTTCACATCGTGATATTGTTGTTGCAGCATTTGCGTGTCAATGTCAAAATTTAGATAATTTCCAATTATCAGAGTGGATTAAATTCAAAAATATAGTCAGCGAAGAAGATTTAATTATTGCTAGGAGAATTGGCGTTATAATAAAGCTTGCAGAAAGTTTGGATTGCAATAAAATGCAAAAAATCACTGATATCAATTGTGATATTTTAGGTGATATTGTAATTATTAAGGTAAAGTCTAAAAAAGATGTAAGTTACGAAATGGCTGAGGCAGAAAAGTTGTCAAGCTCGTTCAAAAAAGTTTTTAATAAAAACTTTCAGATTATTTAGATTAAAATAATATATAAGAAATGGAAAAAGTAAAATACTTCCATTTTTTTATTTTTAACATCAAATTATTAGTTTGAATAAGATTTTATTATGAAAGAATATCAAAGAGATAAAGTAGTCAATTATGCTTTTATTTGGTGGAATAGCACAAATCCAAGGTTTTATAATTATGAAGGGCTTGGTGGTGATTGCACAAATTTCGCATCGCAATGTATTTATGCAGGCAGTGAAATAATGAATTTTAATCGGCAGGGCGGTTGGTTCTATATAAATCCGAATGATAAAAGTCCCAGTTGGACAGGGGTGGATTTTTTAAAAAACTTTTTGTTAAATAATAGAACAAAAGGACCTTTTGCCAGACTTTGTGAGTTACACGAAATTGAACTTGGCGATCTTATTCAAATCAAACAAGCAACTTTTTTTAATCACAGTTTGATTGTAACAAAAATTAGTGACGGCGAAATTTATGTTACTGCTCATACAAACAATGCTTTAAATAAATCTTTGAAATTATATTTTCCGAAAGAAATAAGGTGTTTTAAAATTTTAGGAGTTTATGATTAAAGTAGATTTGAGTTAATGTGAATAAAAAAGTGATTTAAGTTATAAAAAAATAATAAAAATGTTGAAAAATAATGACTAATGAAACATAGACCCGCCGGCGGAATGTTATCGCCTTTAAAAGGCGATAACGGCAAGTGCTTTCAAGCATTTGCAAAAGATTTTGCTTTTAGCAAAATCTTTATTCCGCCGGCGGAAAAAACATACAAAACTCAAATCTCAATGAAACTAATATAAAAAATTCAAACTAATTAAATTCAAATAATAAGAAAATTAACTTAAATCATTATTAACGACTTAACTAAAAAATAACAATCAGAAAACCTGACACAACATAACTTGCAACAAAAATAAGTTTTTTTAATAAAAACAAAAGACTGAAAACCAAACTTCAGTCTTTTAATAAAAATATTAAAAAAATCAAAATGAGTTTATAAAAAAATTAAAATTGCATTTTATCTTCAATATAATTTTTAACTTCGTCAATCTTCAACGTAACTTGTTGCATTGTATCCCGTTCTCTTATTGTAACAGTATCATTTGAAAGGGTATTATCATCAATTGTCAAACAAAAAGGTGTTCCAATTGCATCTTCCCTTCGATATCTTTTTCCAATGCTACCAGTATCATCATAAATGGCTCTAAATCGTTTACAAAGCAAGGAATATATTTGTTTTGCCTTTTCGCTGTGATTTTTTTTGATTAATGGAAGCACAGCAACTTTATATGGTGCAATTTCAGAATTGATTTTTAAAATTTCTCTTTCAGAACCGTCTTCCAAGGTTTCAATATTATAAGCATTATCCAAAATTGCGAGAACAATTCTGTCAAGCCCGTAAGATGCTTCAATAATATATGGAATAAATTTCTCGTTTGAAATGGGGTCCAAATATTCCATACTTTTGCTCGAAAATTGCTGATGGCGAGATAAATCATAATCTGTTCTGTTGTGTATCCCATTAATTTCGTCCCAACCCATCATAAACTTATATTGCACATCACAGGCACTTTTTGCGTAATGTGCGAGTTTATCGTGGTCTTTATATCTTAACTTGGTTTTTGGAATTCCAAGTCCTGATAAGAAATCCATTGAAAGTTGTTTATAAAATTCATAAAATTCTTCATCAGTACCTTTTTTGCAAAACCACTGATGTTCCATTTGCTCAAATTCGATTGTTCTGAATGTAAAATTACCAGGAGTTATTTCATTTCTGAATGCTTTTCCGACCTGTGCAATGCCAAACGGAATTTTTAATCTTAAACTTCTTTGCACATTCAAAAAATTCACAAATTCACCCTGTGCTGTTTCTGGTCGCAAATAAATAATGCTTGAGGATTCTTTTGTAACGCCTCTGTTTGTTTCAAACATTAGATTAAACTGCCTGATTGGAGTAAAATTGCTTTTTCCGCATTTTGGGCACGGAATCTTATTTTGTATGATAT
>JAQUUD010000055.1 GCA_028694075.1 Clostridia bacterium | reverse complement strand
TCAGTCATAAAGGTTCGGCGGATTTGATGAGCGAAAGCGGAGAATCTTCAGAACAGGCAAAGAAAGTTATAAAACTGCTTGATAACAAGGAAGAACTTGAGAAAGCCTTGGAACTGGAAAAAAATCAGGAAGATTTAACCATAACACTTGTGGAAGAAACCAGTTTTTCGGGCTGTGCACTGGTTAAAGCACCCTTATGTATTGACGGGAGAGCAGTTGCTTCAATAGGAGTGCTCGGACCGCAAAGAATGAATTATGCCGGTATCGCGTCGGCATTAAAAGTTGTTATGTATGAACTAAACAACAGAAAAAAAGTCGATAAAGAAAACAAAGAAAAATGAAAAAAGGAGAACAATTAGGGAATGGGAGGAACAAATTCTGAAAAAAATCAATTTTCAAATGAATCCGACACAGTTTCAAAAAAATCGCAAAGACAAAATTACAATGCAGAAAAAAGCGAAGATGAAGTTAATGGAAAACAGAATAATAATATAAAAGAGCAAAGATGTCAGTGCGAGTGCGAAGAAGGCGTTTGTGATTGTGAAACAAATGAGCAGGATTTTTGCGAATGTAATTCCAGCGAAGAAATTGAAAAAAAACAATCACAAATAACGCAGCTTGAAAACAAAGTTAAAGAATATCTTTTTTCAGCACAGTGCTTGCAAGCGGATTTTGATAATTTTCGCAAAAAAGCAGAAATTAAAATTGAGCAAGCAAAAACAGAAGGTCAAATTGAAGCAATAGCAAAAATTTTACCGGCACTTGATAGTTTTTCAGGTGCAAGAAAAATGATACAAGATAAAACTGTTTTGGAAGGCTTGTCAATGGTGGAAAATCAATTATTTTCTGCTTTGCAAAGTTTGAGAGTTGAAAAAATTGAAGCGGTGGGTAAGTCATTTGACCCGAACTTACACAATGCTCTTGCTGTTGTTGAAGACAGCTCACTTGAAGATAATATTATAAAAGAAGAATATCAATCGGGTTATAAACTCAGTGACAAAGTCATAAGACATTCTCAGGTTATTGTAAATAAGAAGGAGGAAAAATAAAATGGGAAAAATTATAGGTATTGATTTAGGAACAACAAATTCCTGCGTGGCAGTTATGGAAGGTGGAAAAGCCACAGTTATCGCAAACGCTGAAGGGGACAGAACAACTCCATCGGTTGTGGCGTTTACAAAAGACGGTGAAAGACTTGTTGGTATGGTTGCAAAAAGACAATCAATTACTAACTATGAAAACACTGTTAGTTCAATAAAAAGAGAAATGGGAACGAATTATAAGGCGAAGATAAACGGAAAAGATTATTCGCCTCAGGAAATTTCTGCAATGATACTTGCAAAACTTAAAAACGATGCTGAAAGTTATTTGGGCTCAAAAGTTTCTCAGGCAGTTATAACCGTGCCGGCATATTTTAATGATAATCAAAGACAAGCAACAAAAGATGCGGGCAAAATTGCCGGACTTGAAGTTCTTAGAATAATAAACGAACCGACGGCGGCGGCTCTTGCTTATGGGCTTGATAAATCAGAAAATAAAAATCAAAAAATTTTGGTTTATGATTTGGGGGGTGGAACATTCGATGTTTCAGTTTTGGAAATCGGAGATGGTGTGTTTGAAGTTCTTTCAACAAACGGCAATACAAGGCTTGGCGGTGATGATTTTGATAATATTATTATAAAACTTTTAACTGAAGAGTTTAAAAAAGCCGAAAATATTGATTTGTCAAAAGATAAACTTGCAATGCAAAGACTTAAAGAAGAAGCCGAAAAAGCAAAAATTGAACTTTCTGCAACGCCAAAAACACATATTAACATTCCGTTTATTACGGCAGATGCAAATGGTCCAAAGCATTTAAGTTATGAACTTACAAGAGCGAAATTTGACAGCCTAACTGAACATTTGGTTAAGGAAACAATCACTTGCACGCAAAATGCTTTAAAAGATGCAAAATTGACAACAAATGAAATCAATAAGATTATATTAGTTGGTGGCTCAACGCGTATTCCAGCAGTTGTGAATGCTGTGCAAAAATTTACGCAAAAAGAACCTTTTAAAGGCATTAATCCTGATGAATGCGTTGCAATTGGTGCAGCAATTCAGGCTGGCGTGCTTGGCGGGGAAATTAAAGATGTGCTTTTATTAGATGTAACTCCGTTATCACTTGGAATTGAAACTTTGGGCGGTGTGTTTACAAAGCTTATTGAAAGAAACACAACAATACCAACAAAGAAATCTCAAATTTTCTCAACTGCAGTAGATAATCAACCGGGTGTTGATATTCACGTTTTACAAGGTGAAAGAGAATTCGCAGCGCAAAATAAATCACTTGGGAAATTCGGGCTTGTGGATATTCCGCCTGCACCTCGTGGCATTCCACAAATTGAAGTAACATTTGATATTGATGCCAACGGAATTGTTCATGTTTCAGCAAAAGATTTGGGAACAAGCAAACAACAAAGTATCACAATCACTGCTTCAAGCAATTTGAAAGATGAAGAAATTCAAAAAGCCGTTAAGGAAGCAGAAGCACACGCAGAAGAAGATAAAAAACGCAGAGAATTAATCGAAGTAAAAAATCAAGCGGATAACTTAGTTTATTCAATTGAAAAAGTGCTTAAAGAAAGCGGAGATAAAATCAGCGAAGAAGATAAAACTCAGTTAAGCAAAGCGATTGAAAAAGCAAAAACAGATTTTGCAAGCGAAGATATTGAAGTTCTAAGAAAAGGCATTGATGAACTTTCAACAGCATCAAATGCTGTTATGACCAAACTTTATCAACAAGCAGGTGCCGATGCTTCAAAAGCGGGCGGAGATAAAAAAGACGGCGATGATCCAGAAGTTGTTGTTGATTAATTTGCTTGATTAATTTGCTTGATTAGAATGGATAAATAGAGTGGGTTATATGAGTTGCACTTGTCTTATCGTTTAGTTGTATGTGTTATATGCACTTCGGCGACTAAGCAACTGTTGCTTGTTGATAATCCACACTTGCACTTCAACTATAAACAATTAAACAAAATTTATATGACACAAAGGTAAAAAATGGCTAAAAAAAATTATTATGAAACTTTAGGAATAAGCAAATCTGCAAATGCTGATGAGATAAAGTCGGCTTACCGTAAACTTGCAAAACAATATCACCCTGATGTCAATAAAGACCCGCAGGCTCAAAATAAGTTTAAAGAAATAAATGAAGCATACGAAGTGTTAGGAGATGAAAAAAAGCGTGCTAATTATGACCAGTTCGGTCAAGCGGAAGGCGCTCCAAATTTCAATGACTTTTTCGGTGGGGGAGGCAATTTTTCGGAAGGCTTCTCTGGCGGATTTTCCGACATATTTTCCGATATCTTTTCCACTTTTGGCGGTAGTGCGGGCGGTCGAAAAACTCGCATCATGGAAAAAGGCGAAGATATCAATTTGCAACTAACCATAAGTTTTGAAGAAGCCGCGTTCGGCTGTAAAAAGCAAATTTTGATAAATAGAAATGAAAAATGCAGTGGTTGTGAAGGCACAGGTGCAAAAAACGGAAGCGAGTTTTCAACTTGCAATGAATGTCACGGCTCGGGAAGAGTTCGCGTTACGCAAAACACATTTTTCGGAACAACAATTCGTGAAAGCATTTGCAAAAATTGTAATGGAACAGGAAAAATAATCAAGGAGAAATGTTCGCAATGCGGTGGCAAAGGTTATAGCAAAGTGAAAGCAATCGTTACAGTAAACATTCCTGCTGGCATAGATAACGACCAAGTTTTGAAAATGCAGGGGCAGGGAAATGCGCCAGCAAGAGAGGGCATTAGTGGCGACTTGAACATTAAAATAAATGTTTTACCACATAAGGTTTTAATAAGAAACGGCATTGATATTCTTTTGGATTTACATTTGCCTTACACAACATTAATGTTGGGTGGCAAAATCACCATTCCAACTGTAGGGGGATTGCACGAATTAACAATTCCTGAATTGACCCAAAGCGGAACGGTTATGCGATTAAAAAATAAAGGCATAAAAATGCTAAATAGAGAAATTTTTGGAGATATGCTTATCACAATTAAATCAGAATTTCCAAAAGCATTAGATAAAAAAACAAAAGAAATAATCAGAAATCTTCAAAAAGACACCGCAGAAAACTTATATCCTAAATATAAGAAATTCAATGAAAATAAAAACTAAGTTAAACTTACAAATTGACTTTTAGGTAAGTTTAAAAAATTAATTTGATAAAATGTGAAATTTACTATATATATAAAATTCTCTTGTTAAAAGACAAGAGTTTTTTAATTGATTTTAATTGATTTTTAATGTATAATAAAAAGGATATGAAAAGTTTTTTTGTTGATGGAAACAATATTTCGGGCGACACCTTAAAAATTACTGGTGATGAGTTTTTTCATTTAAGCAAGGTGTTAAGAGCGCAGTCAGGAGAAAAAATAATTTGCTTAACTGGCGATGAGTTTGATTATGTTTGTGAACTCAGCAAAATTGAGAAAAATCAGGCGGAAGCAAAATTAATTGAGAAAAAATTGAACAAATGTAATCCAAAAATAGTTATTGATGTTTTTCAAGGTTTGCCGAAAGGCGAAAAAGCCGAACTGATTGTTCAAAAAATAACTGAACTTGGTGCCAGCACTTTGTTTTTTTTTGAAAGCGATTTCACAGTTGCTAAAATAAAAAGCAATTCCAAAGTTGACAGGCTGACAAAAATTGCAAAAGAAGCCTGCAAGCAGTGTGGCAGAAGCCAACCTTTAAACATAAAAAATCCGATTAAATTTAGTGAAATAAAAAATTTATTAAATGGTTATGACATTATTTTTTTCTTTAATGAAAATGCCGACGAAGAATGTGCTTTGAAAAAACTAGCGGAAAAGTTGAAAATATCAAAAAGATTTGCTGTGATAATTGGAGCAGAAGGCGGTTTCTCTGATAAGGAAACAAAAATGTTTGAGGAACTGAGTTTAAAAAATTTATTTAATGTTTCGCTGGGTCAAAGAATTTTAAGAACAGAAACCGCCTCCATTGGAGCAGTTGCTTACATTAGTTTTTTAACTGGAAATTAAATTAAAAAAAATAAAGATTAAATAATTAATAAATTAAATAATAAATTAAAGATTAAATAAATATAAATATAAATTAATATTAAAATAATTAATATTAAAATAATTAATATTAAATTAAATATATAATTATTTATTAAATAAATATAAATAAATTAATATATTAATTAATAATTAATAAATATAAAAATAATAATCAATATAAAAAAGGGGAAGCCTAGAATTTGGCTGGAATAATGAAAGTTGTAATAATTACATTGGGCTGTAAAGTTAATCAATATGAAAGCGACGCTCTTGCAGAAACACTTATTAAGAAAGGTTATGAAGTGAGTTGTGAACTTGGAACTGCCGACATTTATGTTTTGAACACTTGTGCTGTAACGAATGAGGCTGAGCGAAAATCCAGACAAATGATTTCAAAATTTAATAGATTAAATCCAAGTGCCAAAATCTTTGTTTGCGGTTGTGCATCACAAAATAATTTTAAGCAATTCAGTGAACTTAAAAATGTGCAATTTATTAAGGGGAACGCAAATAAACTTAAATTAATAGAAAATTTAGAAGTCGACAAAGGCGAAAACATTGAAGACTTGCCTGAAATATATGAAAAAATGTTTATTTCCAGTTCAAAAAACAAAAGAGCATTTGTGAAAATTCAAGACGGTTGCAACAAATTTTGCTTTTATTGTATCATACCTTATGTTCGTGGACGAAGCAGGTCGAGAGATATTGAAAGCATAAAAAGCGAAGTTGAAACTTTGGTTAAAAATGGGATTAAGGAAATTGTTTTAACTGGGATTGATATTTCAGATTATAAAATTGATGGCAAACCCGCAATTATCACACTCTTAAAAGAACTTGATAAATTCAATGTGAGAATAAGGTTGAGTTCATTTGAAGTTGGTTTAATAACCGAATCCCTTGTGAATGAGTTAAAAGAATTAAAAAATTTTTGCCCGCATTTTCACTTGTCAATGCAAAGTGGAAGCGACGGCGTTCTTAGAAGAATGAATCGTCATTATACATCAAGCGAATTTATTAGTGCCGTAAACAAAATCAAGAAAATTTTTCCAGACACGGCAATAACTACAGATGTCATTGTTGGCTTTCCCGGCGAAACTGATGAAGAATTTAATGAAACGGTTGGCACAATTAACAAAATAAAATTTGCTTATATGCACATATTTCCGTTTTCAAGACGAAGTGGAACGGCAGTTGATAAAATTTTAAATTTAAAAACAAATAAAGATTATTTTTTAGTTGGTTCTGAGATTATTAAAGAGCGAAGTAAAATATTACAAAAAATCAATAAAGAGATGTTTGAAAATTTTAATAAACAACAAATTGGAAAGGTTTTTGAAGTAATAATTGAAGAACTCGTTGATGTTTATTTTATCGGACATTCCAAAAATTACACAAAAGTTTACATCAAAAAAGATAATGACATAGATTGGACTAATGAAATTGTAAATGTGAAAGTGCTTTCGTTTTATAAAAATGGCGTTGCTGGAATAATTATATAAGTGGAGGTCGAAAAATGTCCGTTTGACTGGTTGACGTGTCCAGTTGACTGTTGATGTGTCCGTTAGACTTGTTGATGTGTCCGTTAGACTTGCCCGCTCGCACTGCTAACGCCCGCTCGCTCAGTCCGTTTGACTGTTGATGTATCCGTTTGACTGTTGTCCGCTCGCCCGCTCGCTTTGTCCGCCCGCCCGCTCGCTTTATCCGCTCGCCTTGCTTCGCTACGCTTCGCCCGCTCGCTTTGTGCGTTCGGCAAGTTTGCTTGACCGCTCGCCCTGCTTCGCTACGCTTTGCCCGCTTGCTTTGTGCGTTCGGCAAGTTTGCTTGACCGCTCGCCCTGCTTCGCTACGCTTCGCCCGCTCGCTTTGTGCGTTCGGCAAGTTTGCTTGACCGCTCGCCCTGCTTCGCTACGCTTCGCCCGCTCGCT
>JAQUUD010000054.1 GCA_028694075.1 Clostridia bacterium | reverse complement strand
CGTCTACATCTGCCCAAAGCAATAATTCTTGCCCGTAGTAAAAATTTCCTGATTCCCTACAATCTGTAATTCCAGTGCTCTTTTGAATGGTCAATGTGTAAGTTTTACAAAAAATTGCATAGTAATACAATTTTATTGTTCCGGCTTCGCCACCTGGTAACATACAATCTGTATAAGTGGTTTGGTCTGAGATAATTGTACCATAATCAGTTGAAGTAGGAGTACTTGCGGACCAACCCACGAAAGCATAGCCTTCTTTTGGAATTGCCATACAACTAAAGTATTCATAAGGCGTTGCATATCCCAAAGCACTTGCCCCCTCGACTCCAGGATCAAACTTGACTGTTCCTCCGACAACTAAACTTCCATCAAAAACATAAGTCCCGTCATTCATACTGCTTACTGCATAGAGCATAATACCAAAGGAATAATCGCTTGATTTCGCCCTTAATTTTATGTTTTGGCCTGGCATAATTAAATCCGCACTTTGTGTAACGGAACTTAAAATAAAACCTTGCGGTGTTTCGCCTTCCAAAAGTTCCCAATTATCCCAACCGTAGCCATTATCCATTGTCACATTAAAAATACTTATACCACTAGAAGGCGTTGTGCAAAGTTTATCGCCTGCCATAAAAAATAATTCGTATGTTGCTGGTGAAGCGCTTGTCCCGCAGGAAATGCTCACACCTATGTCGGTTTCAATTGTTACTTTATATTGCATAGCAAAAATTGCATAATATGCCAAAAAACTAGTTGTTTTATAATCTGAATTTATATAATAAAATGTTTCTCCTGAAACATTTGTATAAACTGTTGCTTCCGATGCTGTTTTCCACAAAGTTCCATAAGAATTAACATCAGTTGATTTATACCAGCCAATGAATTCACAACCATCGTTTGGTTTTGCAAATAATGTCATTACTTGATTACTATACATCTCATGACTAATATCATAATTTGCCCACGAAGCAGATACTGAATCTTTAATAGTACCAGCATAACAAGGCATACTTAAACTACCATCGCCGTTCTGTTGATAGCATGCATAACGAACAGTAACTTCCTGTGGTTCAGATATTGTATGTATAGAAATACCACCGTCTTCGCCAGTAGTACCACCATCTGTTAGCCAAAGTGAACCAACCAAACCTGTAAATTCCCAAGAAAAGTAACCAGAGGCACCCCACCAAGTAACATCATTCATATAATTATACGGTTTTGTATAAATTGTTATTGTTATATAATGACCAGCATCAAAGGTATTAGAATAATAACTGTAATAATTATATGCTGTGCCACCATCAACTGAAACACTTATATGATCTACGCCAGAATCCATTTCAACATCAAATATCCCTGAATATTCAGGATCAGGATCTGGATCGGGATCAGGATCTGGATTAGCATTTATATTAATAAATGTCGCATAAAAAGTTTCACCAGTGTAATCACCATTGTTATTAATCGCATGAAGATTATAAGGATAAGGACCTCCCGAATAAATTGATTGGTAAGATCTTGGAACAAGTTCACAAGTGGGTCTACCACTTGAATTTATTTGGGTTGAAGATATAAACCCATAAAACCTATATTGGTCTGAATTTTGTTGTGCACAAGCATAAAAATAATTTGGATAATTTCCATAATAAGTTGCACTTGAACTCCAAGATCCAACATAATTTGTTGCAGTACTCTCAGCAAAACAAACCGTTCCACCAACTGTGCCGTAATAATAATTTACTTTATCATTACTATAATAAGCATAAATCGTATGGCGTGGACCCGTAAAAGGCTGAGTTTCCACAATGCTTGAGTTGGACACATTCATATTTTCTAAATTTTCAGTTTCTTGATTAATTTCTGAAGTTCTAGATTGATTTAAACTTGAAATTTGTCCAGTTTGAGAAATATCTAAATTATTTTCATTTTCATTTGAATAATTTAAAAACTCTACATCTGTTGACACAGGAGTTTGTAAATTTTCAGTGTTTTGTTTAAATAAACAAAAAGACATATAAGACATTAAGGCTGTTAAAAGCACTATTGATAAAAATAATATTTTCTTTGATATTTCTCTTTTTTCTGACATATTTTTGTACCCCGTTTTTAAAATTCAAGATATTTTTTAGCAATTATTATAATTTTATATTTATTATATACTAATATAATTTCTTTATCAACTAAAATTTAACATTATTTAACATAAAATTACTTTTTTAAACATAGAAATACAATTCATTAAAATTAGTTAAATAAATTCACCTTAAACATTAAATAACATTATTTATAATACAAATTAATAAAAAAACGAAAAATATTCCGTTTCTATTTCAATTATTTGTTAAATATTGGTTAATCAATATTTCATTTCTACAAACTTTTTTATATTGTTAAAAAAGTCAATTATTTTATTTAAGGATACTCCACTTAAATCATCTTCATAAATTTTTTTATTAGAATCGGTGCAGGATATTAACGCATTTGAATTTGTATTTGCAAAATAATTTATGGCAAAAATAAAAGATTCATAATTTGTTTTTTTATAAAATGCTTCTTCTGGTAAGTTAAAAATCAGGCTTTCAATAAAAATTTGATTTGGCGAAGTGTTATAAATATTAAAATATAATGTATTAAAAATTCTTAAAAGTGAAAGATATTTTTCGCCATATTTTACATACATTTGCTCATTTATTTTAAATCTGTTTTTAAAATCCATATTTACAAATTTATTTTTGCTTTCTACAAAATAATTATATGAGCCAAACTTATTTATTACCGGAAAAATGCGAGTTTTAAAAGGTAAGGCATCACCATTGATTTTAACAATTCCATTTTCAATACTGCAAATCGTGGTTTTGCTAATATAATTTACTATTGAATTTAAAAGGTCTTTATTAAATTGATGAATATCATACTTGCTTTTATCCTGAGGATTTTCTGAGATTTGAATTTTATGTTTTTTCTTTTTTCTTTTATCATCATCTTTTCGATGTTTCCAAGAATATTTTATCTTATTCCAAAATTTTTTAAGTTTATTATTATTGAATTTTAAAGTATTAAATTCAATTTGCGAACTGGTCAAAACTAACAACACATCAAGCGAAGAATTCGGCGAAACAGCACCTGAACAAAATTCATTTATTGGAATTATTTCACAGTTCCCAGTAATATAGGCATTGCCTCTTTTAATATCAGAAACAGCGTTATCAATAATTACATTAAGTTTTTTTAATGTATCTTCAATAATTTCATAATCAACGCCTATTGCAAAACTTTCAATTGTCCCCTCATTAAAAATATTCATATTCAACCTTTCAAGATATGCTTGCATATTTGTTTAAGAAATTCTAATTTAAAAAAATTATTAAATCTAAATAAATTTTAAATCTATAAAATTTATTATATCATTGCATTGAAATAAATGCAAACAAACAAATATACAAAATGTATATTATTTTTGACTGAAAAAATTTTTAAATAGTTTCTGCAAATAAATCCAATAGAAACTAAGACTAGTAGTTCTCACTTTAAAAAATATATTTAAATTAATTTTAATATTAATTATGCCATCTAACAAAAAAATTTTTTAAATTATATCAATAATCATCTTATTAATAATCAATCAAAACAACTTCCGTGTTTTGAACTGCATCATCAACCAATTCGTCAATATTTAAATAAGTTTCCTGTTTTAAAACATTATCTAATTTAGGTCTAATAATCGGATTTTTTGGCAAAAACACAGTGCAACAATCTTCATAAGGTAAAATTGAAGTTTCAAAGGTTCCAATTTCCCTTGCAATATTAATTATTTCAGATTTATCAAACGATATTACTGGTCTTAAAACAGGTTTTTCTTTTACAACATTATTAAAAACCGTTATACTTTCAATGGTCTGGCTTGCCACCTGCCCCAAATTTTCACCCGTAATAATTGCATCAAAATTATTTTGCTTACAAATCTTTTCTGCAATTCTAAACATAATTCTTCGCATAACTGTTATCATATAGTTTTCGCCACAATTTGAATGAATTTGTTCCTGAATTTTTGTAAAAGGCACCATATACAGTTTAATATTGTAAGTGTATTGAGATAAAATTTTTGCAAGTTTTATAACCTTATCTTTTGCCTGCAAACTTGTGTAAGGGAAACTAAAAAAATGAATAGCATTAATTTTCAAACCTCGCTTTGCCATTAAATATCCAGCAACAGGGCTGTCAATTCCGCCAGACAGCATTAATAGCCCTTGCCCTGCACTACCAACCGGCATTCCGCCTTTGCAGTTAATCTTTTCCGTTAAAATATAAGTGAAACCGTTTTCTCTTATATCAACAATCAATTCAATTTCAGGTTTAGATAAATCAACCTTTAATTCTTTAAATTTCTCAAGTATTATTCCGCCAAGATGCGCGCCGAATTCGTCAGAATGCATTGGAAATTTTTTATCCGCCCTATTAACTGAAACTTTAAAAGTCAGATTTTTCAAATCTTTTTTTTCATTTAATTTTTCGAAATAATTTAGGCTCATATTTTCAATTTCTTCTTGACTAGTTTTGATTTCCCACGCTAAACTTAACGAAATAAGACCAAAAACATTTTTAACCTTCTCAATAATCTCAAGTTTTTTAGTTTCTTCAAAATCAGTTATAAGATATCTACCCGATATTTGCTTGAGCGAACATTTAATATCTTTCAAACTTTTTTTAATTTTATCTATTAATAAATCTTCAAAAAATTTTCTATTGCGACCTTTAAGATGAATTTCTCCATATCTTAATAAAATAACTTCTTTCATTTTTTTCCTCTTCATTTATTTTTTAATTTTTGCCTAAATATAACTAGGTAATATAATTTAAATTAAAACATTTCAAGTTCTCTGTTTTTATTTTTAATTTAAGATTTGTTAACAATAATTTTATGTTAAATAAAAATTTTTTTCACTCAATAAACTTCAACCTTAATTCATTTTAAAATAAAGTTCATTTATGCAACTTGCAAGAATTTCACTGCCATTTTTTATTTCCAAACTGGTTGATTGCTTAGAAAAACTTACTCGCACATTTCCTTCAATTTCCTTTTTTGAATATCCTATTGCTTCTAAAATCCGATTTCCGCTTTTCTTTGAAGAGCACGCACTGCCCGTGCTAATCAGTAGACCTTTATTGTCGCACATACGAAGCAATGTTTCGCCCTTTATTCCGGGAACGCAAAAAGACATAATGTAAGGCGATAAATTATCATTTTGCATAAATTTAATTTTAATTTTTTCGTCCAATAAATTAAACAGATTTTTTTTAAAAGCATTGTTTAATTTTAAAACTTTTTTAAAACTTTTTTCAATGTCACCTATGTTTTCAATAGCAGATTTGAACGCCATAATGCTTGCTAAATTTTCTGTTCCTGAGCGAAGATTGTATTCCTGCCCACCGCCCCAAATTTGAGTTTGAAGTTTATTCGGATTTTTAACATATAAAACGCCTAAGCCCTTAGGTCCGTGCAATTTATGCGCGCTTATTGTGTAAAAATCAACATCATTTTCAGAAAGGTCTGTTTCAATTTTTCCAAAAGCCTGAACACCATCAATATGCAAAATTGCGTTCGGACATTTTTTATTTTTAATATTACAAATTTTATTTAAATCATTTATTGCACCAGTTTCATTGCTGATATGAATAATTGAAATAAAATTCACATTATTATCCAATAAACTTTCAAAATGTTCATAATCAATTTCTCCGCTTTTTTGCAAATTAATAAATTCAACTTGAGCACCCTTTAATTTTTTATTCAATGCAACGTTAAAAACTGATGGATGCTCACCTTTTGATACAATAATTTTCTTAAATGATTTTTTATATGAACCCGAGATTGCCAAGTTTGATGCTTCTGTTGCCGAACCTGTAAAAATTATATTATTGTTGAATTTGACATTAAGTTTTTCGCAAATTAGTTCCTTTACATCAATAATTTTATTGAAATTTTCAATTCCTACAGAATAAATAGATGACGGATTATAAAATTTTTCCGTGCTATATTTATTTAAATTTTTCAAAGCCTTACTACATAATTTTGTTGTGCTGGCATTATCTAAAAAAATCATTTTTCCCTTTTAACAACTCTTACCAACCTTATTGATTGCCTGTTCATAAAATGCTATCATAATAAACATTAAAAGTCAAATTTTAAGCAATAAAAATTGGTAACAATACAACTATATAAAAAAGTATATTTTATTGTATTTTGAAAGCATATTAACTGTCAAAAATTTTTTGCTTTTAGTAAAATATTTTTACTTGGTTAATTAAATTATTTACATTCAGTTAAAAAATATTTTTGCATTGTGTTGTTTTTTACATTTTGTATTTTGTGGTATTATGTATTTGCATAGCACTATATATTGTGTCAATTGCAAAAAACGCAAAATTTTTTGCGTTTTTATATATGACAATTTATCACCTACTTCTAAAACCAAACCACTTTAAAACTACCATTTAAATGGTCTTAAAAATTTTAATTCCGGACATTTGTTTTTATTTCATTAACATATAATATTTTTTATATTAAGATAAATTATTTTATTTTTATAAAAATTTCCAAAGTTTAAATTAGCGTTTCACTTACAGTTGTTAAGTTGAAATTATTTTGAATAAAATAATCAACAATTCTTGAAAATGCTTTCACTGTTGCTCCTGTTGGGTGCATTAATATTAAATCTCCGCCGTGTGCATTTTTAATTGCACGAGAATATATAAGTTCTTCATTTTGGTCCCGCCAATCAACCGTATCCTTTGTCCACATAATTGTTTTATAACCCAATTCTTTTGCAATATCAACTGTTTTATCCGAATATGCCCCGCTAGGCGGTGCAAACAACTTCATTTCAACTCCAGTTAATGATTTTACTAAATTATGAGTTTTATTTATTTCATCATAACTTTCCTGCTGATTTAATTTATCTTGACTTTTATGTAAATATCCGTGATTGCCAATTTCACAATTTGTTGCAATTATTTCATTTATTAAATCTTC
>JAQUUD010000053.1 GCA_028694075.1 Clostridia bacterium | reverse complement strand
CTTTTGACTCAGTTCTGCCTTTTATTTTCAGTCCATAAGTTTGAATAATATCTTCTGGAATTTCTTCAATGCTTGATTTTCTTGTTTCTTTTGCAATCGGCTCAGCATTCATAACATTTTGCGCTTGCACCTGAGAATGTTGTCCACTCGTTAGATTTTTTTTATGTTCTGAATCAAGTTCATCATCTTCTTCATAATCAAAAGTATCAACTTGATATTTTTTGTTGCTAAGCAAATCTTTTCTAATTTTTTCCAGTTGTTCTTTATTATAAAATCGTTGAGGATTTTTATTCACAAAATTATATGTGGCATTAGCATCTCCGGTCCGTCCGGGAAAATTTGCAACTTTTGATTTTCTGGCTTTTTTCAATCTTATTTTGCTAACACTTTCTGGATTTGTTTTGCCAACTGAATAATATTCTTCCATTTGACTTTTTATTTCAGATTCTCTGAGCATTCTTTTCTTATAATTTTTCTCTAAGCGGATTTGTTTGGCACCCAAAGTCAAGTTTGTTATTTGAAAAGTTATAAGCAGTGCACATGGAAGCAAAAGTAATATAATAAAACTAAAAGTTGATGAGCAATACAAAATTAAACTGATAATAAAATCTGGACTGCTAATTGACAATCCAATCACGCTGAAAGCAAGTATTGGCTTTTCTATTAAATCTGTTGGAGTTCCATAAATTGAATAAATTACATAAGCAACTTCTTCTGCATCATAACCGATGCCAATTCTTTCAATTTTGCCCAACTTAACTTCTGCTACGCCGTTTTCAGATGCGTCAAATTGAGTAGCAGTATCAGTTGAATAAGCATTGGTTTCCGAATGATTTATTTTGTTTTTTTGGTATGAAGAAAAATCATCAATTAAATTGTCGGGTGCATTATCCTGCCAATTTCGAGATAAATTTTCAATCCATTCATAATCTTCGAGCACTATTTGGTCTTCAGCATCTTCACTGCCAACATAATAAGCAATCATATCACCAACTTGATAATCCGAACTTATAATGCTTTGAAACATTCTGTAATCGCCAGTTCTATATAAGTTTAGTTGCGAATTATAAAAACTATTATCTGGAACTTGAACAACATAATAACCGAAAATAGATGGAATTCCACCATTCAATTTTGTGTTCGATAAAACAATAGTGCAAAAAACACCAAATATTATTGTTGGAATTATTAATATGGCAATAAAAATTTTGGTGAATCTAATTAATATTAATCTTTTTCTTACTTTATCCATTGCTTCTCCGAATTTTATGAATTTATCAAAGCATAAATTAATTCAGTAAATTTTTCATTTAATTTGCTTTAAAAAACAGATTAAATTGATTTAAACTTTATTTTTTATAATATAATCATTATTAGTATATCCAATTTTTATCAATAAGTCTAATTATTTTTAATAATTTATAAAATTTTTACATATTTCTTAAAAATATGAGATAAACTAAATGAGAAATTAAGCCATTTTAAGTTTAAAAATTCAAATTTATGGAGAATATTATGAGTAGTTTTTTAGAAATTATTAGCAAAAAACAATTAAAAGAATTAAAGGTTTTCGAAGATAGCCACGGCGACTTAGAAAAGTTTGTTACTAAGAAATATCTGGAAAACTTTAACATAACTGTTAACAGTTTTTTTGCTTTAAAGCATAGTATGAAAGAGAGCGAAGGCTTTTGCGAGCCTGATCTGAATAATTTAATCGAATATGAAAAGGAATTGAATGGAAGAAATTAAGCGAGGTGAAATATATTATGCAGATTTATCTCCGGTTGTCGGAAGCGAACAAGGCGGGATAAGACCTATTGTTGTTTTACAAAACGACATCGGAAATAAATATTCACCCACGGTGATAGTTGCAGCAATAACAAGCCAGATTAACAAAGCACGAATTCCAACTCACATAGAATTATCATCAATAAATTATTCCCTTCCAAAAGATTCTGTTGTTTTACTTGAACAAATCAGAACGATTGATAAAACAAGATTAAAACAAAAAATTTCAAAACTTGATAATTTAAAAATGAAAGAAATAAACCGAGCAATATTAATAAGTTTAGGTTTTGCACAATAAAATTTTATGATTTAATAATAAATTCGTTTGATTTATGATAAAATTAAAAACATGCACAGAAATGCGTTGACTTATATAATATAAAATATATTAAGTGTTACAAAATAAAAATTTGCTTAGTTGGCATACAAATTACTTATAATTTTTAATAATTACTTACAAATTTAATGTAATTAAACTTAAGTTTTCGTGATAATATATTATTTTCATTGATTAAAAAAAGAGGTTGACATTTGAAAGCAAAAATGCTAAAATAATTTTGTTGCTTTTATTGACTGCTTAATTAATTGATCTTAAAATATTATTTGCTAATTAAATTAATTCTTATTTTGTGTTTAATTTACATATAAATTTGAGTGTTTATCGAAATTATCAAAAATAATATGATTTTAAACTCGAAAATTACAGATTAAAAAAAATAATTTTAAATTCTCAGTAAACAGTTCAAAAAACAATTTAATACAATTGAATTAAATCGATTCAAAAAACAAGATTTTAATTTTTTAATTAATTGAGTTCAAAAAAACAAAAACTTAGTTGACGCGGGATAGAGCAGTCCGGTAGCTCGTTGGGCTCATAACCCAAAGGTCGGGGGTTCAAATCCTCCTCCCGCAACCAATTAGATAAATAAAAGCACTTAAAGAAGTGCTTTTTATTTTACTTTTTTAGAATAATTATAAAAATTTAATTTGTCAAATATCATAGTTTTTATTGTCGTTATTATAATTTAAAATAAAGCAAGTTGTAGGATTATTTACCCATTGAACAAAAATTTACTTAAGTTACTTGAGGTTTATATAAATTACATCGTTAATTAATTGGTTTAATATATATCACATCATAGCCATTAGATACAATGCCTATTGTAATATTGTTTTCACCATCAATTGTCCCTGTAACAGCATCTAAACTTGAATCGACAGCTGAAAAACAAATATTTCCTTTATTATCCGACCAAATAGCATTAAAAATGTAATCTGTATTTAATATTGTTTTACAACCAGTTGTAATATTTATATAATAAATTTCCTGATTATTTATAAAATATATTTTATTATACGCAAATACATGCTCACCTTCAACATACCTGCTAGATTCATAATCTTCCAAATAAATAATATCAATTAGATAAGAGTCCATATTAAAACTTACCTTATATATTATATCTGGAGTGTCGTGGAAATTGTAATAATAATATAAATCTGAATCCTGCTTAATTAAATATTTTGTATTTGACGCTCCCGGTACTTTTCCTATTGCATGACAGTTAACAGTTGAGGTTGGAATAAAATCTGAGTCAACAAGTTCACCTTCAGCATTAAAGACTTGATTGCCACAATAAACAAGATTATTCATTGCTTTAAAAATGTCGTTGTTCGCTAGCAAATGAATAGTTTTATCTACTTTTATTATATAATTTTTATTGTTAGAAAAAATATTGCCGTGCTTATCGACAAAAAAACCATATCCAAAAGAATTTTCAACTGTAGATAAGTCTATAATTTTTTCTATTTTTAAATCATTATTTTCAATAGACATTTTATAAATATTAGATCTACTTACATCCGTTATCTTTGCACCAATGAAAAATATAGCAGTATCACTTTCATCATAATTGTATAATGTATATAAATTAATAAATTCAAATACATCATCTAACCTATATAACCTACCAGTTCCACTAATAACATATTCTTGGGAATAATTATTATCAAACAAATTGATATAATTAACCTTTAGTGTAGAATAGCTTATAAAAGTAAAATTCTTAAAAGCACTAAATCCACTGAGATATAAAGACTGTTGAGTTTCATTACCATTTTCATTAACAAATACTATAGGCTCATAAGTCCCATCACTCCTTATCCCAAACAATTTTGCATCCGCCTGTGAGTTTGTGTCTTCGGCATATACATTATTATTCGGTATGGTTCTTCTCACAAAACCAGCACCAATAGATGAATAAGCATCCCAATTTTTTATTGTCAAATTGTTAAATGATATACTACCGCCACATGCTGTCAACATATATACGCACGGTAAAATGAATACAACCAATAAAAATATACAAAATATTTTCTTCATAAAAACTCCTATTTATAATATCAAATTTTTTAATCCCATATATTATATCACAAAATATTTTTTTTAGGCAAATAGATTAAAGTATACTAAATGCCATCATTGAATGGTAAAATTAACGACGAAAAAAAGCACTTCAAACGAAGTGCGGGTTTTTAGTTTTTTTATTTTATATTTTTATTATTAATCGCTACATTAAATATTTTTCGATTTTTTTGAGAACAAAAATTTATCTTCATAACCCTCTAATTTTTGAACTGGGTATTGTTGTTTTTAAAATGGTTAATGCATCATCGAATGTTTTTCTTGAATGTGGCATTAATGTTATGTTGCTAGAACCACAGGGGGCATTTTCTGCCGTATATTTCTGCAAATAAAAGGCTTTTGAATCTTTTGCAAGGTCTGCAATTTCTTTAATATCGCCGAGAGAAATATCGGGCGAAAATGTTGTTCTGAATTCATAATCAACTTTGCTATTTTTTATTATTTCAATACTTTTTTTAAGTTCATCACTAAAATCTTTGTATGTATTTATTATTTCATTATAATTTCTTAAACAAGTTTTAATGTCCATTGCAACATAATCAATCAAATTTTCATCAAGCAAACTTTGCAACACTTGCGGATTTGAGCCGTTTGTATCCAGTTTAACTTTATATCCGAGTTGTTTTATTGCCCTTGCAACTTCCTTCAAGTCAGCCTGCAAAGTTGGCTCTCCGCCCGAAATAACAACTCCTTCCAGAAACTTTTTTCTGCTTTTTAAAAAATCATAAATTTCAGCAAGTGAAATTTGAGATGAACTGGCATCGTTTATTAATTGAGAATTATGGCAATACCAGCATTTAAAATTACAACCGCTTGTAAAAATTACCGCACAAATTGTTCCCGGATAATCAATAAAAGACTGTTTTAAAAAACCACCAACATTCATAAACAATCCACTTTAAAAACTCTTTTTGAGTTTTGGAAATAAACTTTATTTTTAACAATATTTTATATAATTTTTTAGTTTTTTTAGTTTTTTTGTTCTGATTTTTATTCTGAAGTGATATGCACATTTCGAACAAATGCCAAAATCTTAAAATATAAATTATTCAAATTCAAGTTAATCAAAAATCAAGCATTTAATTTGCCGACATAAATAATATAAAAAATTTTATTTAAGTTTAAATTGAAATCTGATTTAAAAAACTGTGATAATCAACTAATTTGAAAAAGTCGTGTGTCGTTTTTTATATTAATAACTAATATTTATATTATAACTTTTACATTAATAAAAATCAATCCAGCAAGTCGCCGTTTATAACATATTTTTTTCGAAGGTCGTATTCGCATTTTTTTGATTCGTTGAAATCTTGAACCGTTCTTAAATAACCCACAACTCTTGACCAAACTTCTGTTTTTTCATTACATTCTGGGCAATTATAATGTTCGCCTGCAATATATCCGTGATTTTTGCAAACACTAAAAGTTGGTGTTATAGAAACATAAGGCATTTTTGAATTTTCGAAAATTTTTCTTATTAATTTTTTGCAGGTTTGCCTGTCTTCAACCTTTTCGCCTAAATATAAATGCAACACTGTTCCGCCGGTATAAAGCGACTGCAATTCATCTTGAAGTTCAATTGTTTTAAAAATATCATCAGTGAACTCAACAGGAAGTTGTGTGCTGTTTGTATAAAACACTTGGTCTGTTCCTGCTGTTATTATATCTGGAAATCGTTTTTTATCAATTTTGGCAAGGCGTGCGGTTGCACCCTCTGCCGGTGTTGCTTCCAAGTTATAGTTGTTTCCTGTTTCTGCTTGGAACTGCATAAGTTTTGCTCTCAAGAAATTCATAGTTTTAATCGCAAATTCTTGACCGTAACTTGTTGTAAGATTTTCATCTTTTCCAAATAAGTTCATAACTGCTTCATTCATTCCAACAATACCTATTGTACTGAAATGATTGCCCCAATAATTTCCTGTTTTGGCTTTCACTGACCTTAAATAATAAGAGCAATAAGGGTAAAGACCATTATTTGTTTGATTTTCGACAATTTTACGCTTTATTTCAAGGCTGTTTTTAGCGAGTTCCGCCAGCTTGCCAAGTCTACTAAAAAACTCTTCTTCCGTGTTGGAAAGATGAGCAATACGAGGCAAATTAAGCGTTACAACTCCGATTGACCCCGTTAAAGGATTTGAACCGAAAAGTGAGCCTCCACGCTTTCTTAATTCCTTGACGTCCATTCTAAGCCTGCAACACATTGAAATTGCATCTTCCGGCGATAAGTCTGAATTCACATAATTTGCAAAATAAGGAATCCCATATTTACAAGTTATTTCCATTATGCAATTTATAATTTCACTGTCCCAATCTAAATCTTTTGTTATATTAATTGTTGGAACAGGGAATGTGAAAACTCTACCGTTGGAATCACCCTCAAGCATCACCTCACAAAATGCTTTATTAAAAATATCCATTTCTGCTTGATAATCGCCATAACAAGTGTCTTGCGGTTTTCCGCCAATAATCACAGGCTCGTTCGAAAGCAGTTTTGGCACTTTTAAATCTAATGTTATATTGCTAAACGGGCATTGAAAGCCAACTCTTGTTGGAATGTTAATATTAAAAATAAATTCTTGCAAACATTGTTTAACTTGCTTAAAGGTTAAATTATCTGCACGAATAAACGGTGCACAATAAGTGTCAAAACTGCTCCACGCCTGAGCACCCGCAGTTTCGCCTTGCAATGTAAATGTTGCATTTGTAACATGCCCTAAAAAAGAACGCAAATGCTTTGCCGGACTTGAACAGACTTTGCCAGGAACTCCGCCAAAACCATCAACCAAAACCCCTCTTAAATCCCAACCCACACAATAAGCACCCAAAAAGCCCAAATCGTGAATATGTACCGCTCCGCTTACATGCGCATCACGAATTTCGCTTGGATAAATGGCACTAAGCCAATATTTTTTAGTGAATGCTTCACGAACATAATTATTAAGCCCCGCAACACTTCTTTGCATATTTGCGTTTTCCTTGGTTG
>JAQUUD010000052.1 GCA_028694075.1 Clostridia bacterium | reverse complement strand
TGCAAGTACTTTAAATTTCAAAATTTAGGCGCACAGACTGACTTTTTAAAATTCTTTAATTAAAGGAAATTTTATGAAAAATATTGAAACAAACACAAACAATGATTTTAAAAATTTAACGGCAGTTTCCATAATTGAAAAAATCAAAAATGGACAGATATCCTGCAAAAATTTAGTGCAGTATTATCTTTCTAATATACAAAAATTCAAACATAAAAATGCTGTTTTGGAAGTGTTTGATGACGCGTTAGAACAGGCTGAACAAGTTGATGAAGCAGTTAAAAAAGGCTTGCCACTACCCTTGCTTGCTGGACTTCCTATTTTGATAAAAGACAACATTTTATATAAAGGAAAAATTTGCAGTTGTGGCTCAAAGTTTATGCAAAAATATAAGGCACAATATAATGCAACGGTGATTGACAAACTTCTTAAAGCCGGCGTAATTATTTTAGGTCGAACAAATATGGACGAATTTGCAATGGGCGGAAGTTGCGAGAATTCTGCATTTGGTGCTTGCCTTAATGCTTTTGATGATTCAAGAGTGTCGGGCGGAAGCAGTGGCGGGAGTGCGGTTGGCGTTGCCCTTGATATGTGCGCGGTGTCACTTGGAAGCGACACCGGCGGTTCAATTCGCCAGCCGTCTGCTTATAACAATCTTGTGGGCATAAAACCGACATACGGCAGAGTTTCAAGATATGGGCTTGTTGCCTATGCTTCCAGTTTTGACCAAATTTCACCGATTACAAAAACTGTTGAAGACAATGCTCTTATTCTTAGCGTTATTGCAGGGCGAGATAAGAAAGATGAAACTTCTCTTTTTGACGTCGTTCCAAATTATTTAAAAGCAATTCAAAATAATATCAACGGCTTGCGAGTTGGAATTTTAAAAGAAACCAAAAAACTGATTAGTAAAACTGATTATAAAGATTTATATGAAAATATTGCAAACTGGTTCAAAAAGCAAAATGCCGAAGTTAGTGAATATTCTGTACCGTTTTACGAACTAGGACTGCCAGTTTATTACACTCTTACCGCTGCGGAAGCAACCTCAAATTTGGGACGCTTTGACGGCGTTAAATATACAACTCGAAGCGAAAATGCTGATGAACTTGACAAGGTTTATATAAACAGCCGAACGGAAGGCTTTGGCAAAGAAGTCAAGCGCAGAATAATGCTTGGAAACTTTGTTTTAAGCAGTGGATATTATGACGCATATTATATGAAAGCAATGCGTATGAGAAAAACTTTGCAAAATCAATTTGCTGAGATTTTCAAAAAGTGCGATGTCATAATTTGCCCGACCGCATTCGGCGAAGCATTTAAAATTGGAGAGAAAACAGTTAATCCAGTTGAAATGTATGTTGAAGATATGTTCACAACAATGGCAAATATAATTGGAAATCCTGCAATTTCGGTTCCTTGCGGAAAAGGCGTTAACGGCTTACCGCTCGGGCTTCAAATTTTAGCGGACAACTTAAATGAGAACATTCTTTATAATGTTTCTGATTATTTTATAAAACATTTTAAGGAAAGTTGAATTTTTTATAATTAAAGAAAATAAATTTTTTATAATGCAAAAAATGTATGAAATATTGACTAATTTGATAAAATAAAAAATTTATTAGTAAAATTAAAAAACAAACAGGGAGATAATAAAAATAATGAAAGAATATGATTTGGTTATTGGGCTTGAAATTCACGCCGAAGTCAACACTAACACAAAAGTTTTTTGTGCCTGTAAAAACACTTTTGGCGAAGAGCCAAACACAAATTGTTGTCCCGTTTGCATCGGGCTTCCCGGTGCGCTTCCCGTTTTAAATAAAAAGGCCGTGGAATATACCATAAAAACAGGGTTATGCGTTGGAAGTGAAATCACATCTCTTGCCGTTTTTGAAAGAAAAAATTATTTTTATCCTGATTTAGCAAAGGCTTATCAGATAAGTCAACTTGTAAAGCCAATTTGCATTGGCGGGGGCATTGAACTCGAGAGCGGAAAATATATTCGACTTAATCGTATTCATTTGGAAGAAGATGCCGGCAAATTAATTCACAAAACAAAAACAATCGGAACACTTGTTGATTATAATCGCGGGGGCATTCCTCTTATGGAAGTTGTAACCGAGCCTGATTTTTCCAGCGCAGATGAAGCGGTTGAGT
This sequence comes from Clostridia bacterium, assembly GCA_028694075.1. Taxonomy (GTDB): domain Bacteria; phylum Bacillota; class Clostridia; order Christensenellales; family UBA1242; genus UBA5489. The sequence goes on along the minus strand of JAQUUD010000052.1, from coordinate 5,166 downwards.
TTTTGGATAAACTTCGCAGAATTATGATTTATGCAGGGGTTGCAAAGTGCAAAATGGAAGAAGGCGGAATGCGTTGCGATGTTAACTTGTCCGTTAAAGAAAAAGGAAGCACAAAACTTGGCACAAGAACTGAAATGAAAAACCTAAACTCATTTAAAATGGTTAAACGAGCCATTGAATATGAAGCAAAACGCCAAGTTGAAGAAATTTCTGCTGGAAAGATAATAATTCAGCAAACACGAAAGTGGGACGACAATAAAGGCAAAAGTTATGCAATGAGAACCAAGGGGAATTCTCACGATTACCGTTACTTTCCAGATCCTGATTTGTTAACTGTGCAAATTGATTCAAGCAGTGCTCAAGAGATTAAAAAATCCATTCCACTCCTTGCACAAGACAGAATGGTAATTTACACCCAAAAATATGGCTTGCCTGAATATGATGCCAGAATTTTAACCAACGAGAAGTTTATTTCTGATTATTTTGAAGATTGTTTGAAACTTTTTGATAATCCAAAGCAAATTTCCAACTGGATTATGACGCATATTTTGAGAATTTTAAAGGAAAAACCTTGCGAAGACTTAAATGAAGTAATATCTGTAAAAAATTTAATCGAAATCATTAAAATGACAGAGCAAAAAGAAATTTCTCGCCCGAACGCATATGAACTTTTTAACAGCATATGTTTTACGAATTTAAAAGCGAAAGATGTTGCAAAACAAAAAGGAATGCTTCTTGTTTTCAGTGAAAGCAAACTTGAAGAACTTATTGATGAAGTTTTAAAAACCTATTCAAATGCTTTAGCAAATTTTGATAAAACGCCTGAAAAGGTTATAAATTTTTACACTGGGAAGGTTATGGGTCTATCTAAAGGGCTTGCAAATCCGCAAAAAATTCAAGCAATGCTCAGCGAAAAAATTAAAAGCAAGTTGTAAAAATAATTATATAGATATAAATAAATCTTGTATCTAGAAATAATTGCCGGCAGAAGCGGTTTTTGTGGCTTTGCCACAAAAAACGAGCAACCTTTCAGGTTGCGGTCGGTTGCCTTTTTAGGCAACCGACTCTTCTGCCGGCATTTAATTTTTCTTTTTATAAATTAAATTAGCGTTTATAAACACATTTCTGTTTGTAAACCTATTTTTTTTATAAACCTATTTCTTTTTATAAATCAAATTAATTGTTATAAAAAAGCCGGCTAACATAAGTGCAATGAAAATAATGCCAACAATTTTAAGCGTGAAGTCAGAATATAATGCAGTGTTAATTTGTCCTGCAAAAAAATTTTCTTCATTAAACTCATCACTACTTAAAAAATCAAAACAATAATCAACTGTATTTTGAATGTTTTCATAAAACACGTTGCCGAAAACTTCCAAATTGGTTTGCTCTGTGTCCGTGTTATGCATAATTCTGCTATGTCCCGCTTTTTCATAAAATCCAAGACCATTGAAAGCATCTAAATCCCCCGAAAAAAATAATACTGAGTTAATTCCATATTTTATATAAGACGAATTATCAGAGCACAAGCAAACACTTGTGTAATTAAAGTCATTATTAAATAAACTTGAAAAATGCCTATTAAAACCCGGCTTTGTGATGTTAAAAATATTATTTTGTGCAATGTTATCAAGTGCTATTCCATAAGCAGTTGGATAATCTGTGTGAAAATAATATAAATTGTCGCCACCGCCAATACTGTCAAAATTTATGGATAACAAAATATTATTTTTTATTTCGTCAGCCAATTGACTTAAAAAAAATTTTGAACCCAAGCAACCCGCTTCTTCCGCTCCATAAAAAATAGTTATAATATTAAAATCATTTTCTTCGCTTATAATTTTTTGAACAAGGTTAAGCACGCCCACAACCCCGCTAAGATTGTCATTAAATCCAAACGAATTTTGCTTGTACACCGCATCATAATGTGCGCCAATTACAACATAATTTTGTGAGCCATTATCTTTAAACCCGACTACATTTTGAGATGACTTTGTTTCAGAAATTGAAAATTCTTCCAAATAACTGGTTTTGTCTTGAAGATAAGTTAGCCCCAGCAAATCCAGTTGTTCTGATAAAACATTTGCAAAAAACAGTTCACCAGCGCTTCCTGCTGTGCGATTTTTCACTTCATCAATATTACTTGAATAAATTTCTTCAATTATCATTTCAATTTGGGGATAATCAGAAGTTCCAAAAAGTTTTGATTGAGAATTTGCTTGAACAAAATTCATTGGCATCGAAAAAGCAATCAATGCAAAACAAAATAACAGAACTTTTTTCATAACACACCCCATAAAAATGTCATCAATAATAAATATAAAAATATGAAACTAAAAAATGTGATGCAAAAACTTTTGTCCGCTATGCTTTTTAAGAAATTATTTTTTATGCTTAAATAAAAAAGTGTTAATATAAAAAACGAAAATGCTAAATTAAATAACAAAATCAAAAACACGGTGTAAAAATTAATCAATATTAACAAATTTGTAATCAAATAAATTATAATGTTTGATAAGATTATAAATGCTCTTAAGATGTTAACGAACTGATTCATTGAAATTAATTTTTCAATTTTTGGTTTCAAGGCGCTATAAAAAAACACTGCAACAACTTCAAACAAGAGCCAATGAAAAATGCCATATACTAAAATAAAAACTATTGATAAAAAAATCCCATTCACTGAAAATATTGAAATCGGATTGAAACTTTTTATTAATGCAAAAGACAAAATCAGCAAAACAATTAATAAAATTTGTTTAAAACCTTTAAGGTCGGCTATTTTTTTTATCATTTTTTCTCCGGTTTGGCTTTTTCTTTTTAATTTGAAAAACTTATTTAATTATTTTGAAGTATTGCAGTCAGTCGTTCTGACCGGTGAAAGACGGTGTTTTTTTAAAAAACACCGAACAGAACTTTTGAAAAAAGTTCTGTGAATTTTTTGCTGTTAGCAAAAAATTTCTTTCACCGGTCATTTCTTTTACTAATTTAACTTTCAAGCCCTTATTTTAATCAGATTATTAATTTTAATATTTAACCACAAATTCCCTGCTATTTAAATAAAAAATTCTTAATTTCAGCCATTTATAACATTCAAAATTGCAAAAATCAAATAATACATTGCATTTTTGCCAATCAATTTGCCTTCTTTAATTTGAAAATCAACATCTAAGATCAATTCATTGATTTTAACCAGTTGAGTTAATTTTATGTTCTTTGCCTGCTGTTTTACTTTGGTTACTGCATATTCTTTCACACCCAATTTATCAGCAATTTCCTTATCGCTTCCGCCGGACATAACTCCATATAAAATTCGCCGAAAATGAGAAGAAATAAGCCCCAAAACAAAACCAAATTCTTTTGTTTCCAGCATCTTATTTAAAAGTACAATTGCTCTGTCGCCTTGTGCTTTTGCTAAACTATCAGAAATTTCAAAAACGCTAAATTCATCACTTTGATGCACAAGTTTTTTAACAATATCTTCATCAATTGATTCTATATTTGTGCCATAAAATGCTAGTTTTTTTATTTCATTTTTTATAAGCATTAAATCTTTTAAACAATATTTAATTAAAACCTGCATTGCTCCAAAAGTTATGCTTTTGCCATATTCTTTCAAATCATCAGTAATTATTTTTCTAAGCTGGTCATCTGCAAGTTTTTTGCAAAAAATCTTTTCAATATCAACTTTTTCAAACACATTTAAATTTGGCAATTCACACAAAACCAACACGCAATCATCTGACGCATTCTTTGAATATTGAATAATTTTTTTTATATCAGATTCTGATATTTTAGAAATGTTTTTAACTAAAACAAATCGTTTTTCAGATAACATCGGCACTTGATAACATATTGCAGTGAGTTCATCAGCGTTGAAATTTTCATCGTTAAAAACAGTTCTGTTCACATCACTCAAATTATTAACGCACGCATTCTCAATTTCCTTGCAAGCACTTTCCATTAAAAATAAATCATTGCCCACAATATGATAAGCATTTTTAACTCCATTTTGAAAATTTACTAAATCTTTCAAATTCTATGCTCTCCTAACTTGTCCTATAATACCATTATTAAACTCAAATGTAAAGTTGCCAAGCAAATAAAGCGAATATGTTGGAACATCTTCCAGCCCGCTTTTAAAAGTTGTAAATCTTAAATCATAATCAGATAAACCTGAAAAACCCTGACTGTCTTTTTTTGAATAAACTGCATTTATTTCAACATTTTTAAATCTTTGTTCTAGTAGTAAAATTTGATTGCTCCCGAGGTTTACACTGCCCGCAAATAAAATTGTGAAATTGTTAACGCTTATTAAAACTGCTTTTTTAAGTTCATTCAAGTAAACGAATTCAATGTTAAATTCGCCAATCTGAGTTGGTTCAATCGTATTCAAAACAACGGTTTTCACATTATACTCACGAATAAATTTATAGGTGTCATCAGTCATATCAGACATAACAACTAAAGTATTAACCCTTTTCAGTTTTTTTGATTTTAAATAATCTGTTAAATAATCTGTGCTTTTTGTTCCGCCAACGACCAAAACTTCATTGCTTGCGGTTGTCATAACTGCGCAAGCATCACTTGAATTTACTTGAGTGTAAGTATAACTGTTCGGAACATAAGGAATGTTAAAACAAATTGAAATGACAATGCAGACAATTGCAATGCTTGAAATAATAAAAGTCTTGTTTAAAAATTTTAAAAGTACATAACGACTTAAAACGAACAAAGAAGAATAAAATAAAATCATAAGAGCAATGTCAAGTTCGGGAAGCGTCAAAACATAACTTCCGATACTGGAAACGAACTCCGCAATTGTGATAATCAGCCTTAAAATTATGTCTGGAACTAAAAGTAAAAATCCCAAAAAGTTAAATAAGCAAATTAAAGGTGTTAAAATTAGTAATATAATAAATCCGACAGCAAACAACGGCACACTAATCAAATTGGCAAAAGTTGTAAGCAAGGAAAGTTTGCCAAAATAAATGCCAAGCACAGGAATGATTGCTATTGTTGTGCTTAAATCAATGGCGAGAGCCATACTTATTTTTTTTGGAATTTTAATTTTTTCAAAGGCTTTAGTTAGCGGTTTAAACATAAGCGCAATTCCCAAAACACAAATAAAACTCATTTGAAATCCGGCGTCGAAAATCATCAATG
>JAQUUD010000051.1 GCA_028694075.1 Clostridia bacterium | reverse complement strand
TTGCCCGCTCGCCCTGCTCCGCCCGCTCGCTTGACTTGTTCGACCAGCCGTTTGACTAGCCCGTTAGACTTGTATAACCCGCTCGCCTAGGCAATCGCTTCGCTCAGCCCGCTCGCTTTGTCCGTTTGGTTGGTATTGCCCGCTCGCCCTGCTCCGCTCGCTCGCTTTGTCCGTTTGGCTAGCATTGCCCGCTCGCCCTGCTTCGCCCGCTCGCTTTGTCCGTTTGGTTGGTATTGCCCGCTCGCCCTGCTCCGCTCGCTCGCTTTGTCCTTTTGGCTTAATTTGATATAGATTCAAATTTTTTAAAAATAAACTTAACTTTGTTTGTTGCGAGTGATATAATATTAAATATAACTTTAAGACTTTAAATTAAATCAAGATAAGTATTCTAAGATTAAAAGGCGAAAATGATAGCTCAGGTTATTGTCGATGTTTTAAATAGTAATGTGGATAAGGTTTTTGATTATAAAGTGCCTGATGATTTATCATTGGAAGCGGGTTGCAGAGTTGTTGTTCCTTTTGGCAAAAGGGTTGTTGAAGGCTTTGTCATTAATATAAAAGATTTTTCAACCGTGCCGAATGATAAACTAAAATTTATCACTAGAAAAATTGAAGACTCAGCCTTAATTTTGCCGGAACTGATCAGTTTGATGCATTTTATGACAGAAAGATATAACATTAAATTGGTTGACGCATTAAGGCTTTTTATTCCGTCAGAGTTGAGAACAGGCAAAATAAAACCGTTAAAGAAAATTATGTGCATTTTGAACGAAAACTTGGATTTGAACGCTTATGAAATGTCACTCAGAAAAAACAGTTTGAAACAGCAAGCACTTCTGCAATATATGAAAGTGAAAAAAAGTGAACAACAGTCAGTTTTAAATCAAATGTTTTCAGCAGGTGCAGTTAATAAATTCAAAAAAGATGGCTTGTTTTTAATTGATGAAGTGGAAGAGCGTCGAAGACCTGAAGAAATGCTTATTATAGACAAACAAATCACATTAACTGCTGAGCAAGAAAGAGCAATTAAGCAAATCGAAAATTTTGAGAATAAAACCTTTTTATTGCACGGCGTTACGGGAAGCGGTAAAACCGAAGTGTATATGAATCTTATTGAAAAAGCCGTGCTTGACGGAAAAACTGCAATTATGCTTGTGCCGGAAATATCCTTAACCCCGCAAGTGCTGGGCAATTTTAAGGCAAGGCTGGGTGCAACCGTTGCACTTTTACATAGCGGGCTGTCCGCGGGCGAACGCTTTGATGAATGGCGTCGCTTGCTCTTAGGCGAAGCAAAAGTTGTTGTCGGAGCAAGGTCTGCAATTTTTGCACCATTAAAAAATATCGGAATTATTGTTATTGATGAAGAGCACGAGTCAACTTATAACAGCGAGAGCAATCCGCGTTATAAAACTCACGAAATTGCAAAGTTTAGAATGGAATATAACAAATGCCCTTTGATTTTAGGCAGTGCAACTCCGAGCATAAAATCATATTTTGATGCGGTAAACAATAAAAGCACATTGCTTGAAATGCCCGTCAGAACAAACAAAAAAGAAATGCCAAAAATTCAAATTATTGATATGATGCAAGAAATTCGGGCTGGTAATGGCAGTATGTTTTCAAGGCAACTTGTGAATGATTTATATGAATGTTTGAATAATAATGAGCAAGCACTTTTGTTTTTAAATCGGCGGGGTTACACTTCATTTATGCGTTGCCGTGAATGCGGTTATGTTGCAAAATGCACTGATTGTGATGTTTCATTGGTTTATCATAAAGCGGAAGAAAAATTGAAATGTCATTATTGCGGAAAAAGATTTAAGGCCTTAACCGTTTGCCCGCAGTGCAACAGTTCTTATATAAGACAAGGTGCAATAGGCACGCAAAAAGTTGTTGATGAGATAAAAATAATATTTCCGCAAGTCAAAGTTTTTAGAATGGATAATGACACAACACGAAATAAAAATGCTTATCAAAAAATTTTGGAAGAATTTTCAAAAAACAAGCCTGCAATTTTGGTCGGCACACAGATGATTGCAAAAGGGCACGATTTTGATGCCGTTACGCTTGTTGGCATTATTGATGCTGATCAATCTCTTTATCAAAGCGATTTTCAAAGCACAGAAAAAACTTTTCAACTTATAACGCAGGTAAGCGGTCGCGCAGGAAGAAAAGACAGTATCGGAAAAATTGTGCTTCAAACATACAATCCAAGACATTATGTTTATAAATTTTCTGCAAACTATAATTATAAAGGTTTTTATGAAAAGGAAATTAATATTCGAGAGGTGACCAATTTTCCGCCATTTTCAAGCATTGTAAGAATTTTAATAACTGACGAAAAAGAAGAAGTGGTCAGAGAAACAACGATTGAAATATTTTCAAAACTTGGTGAGTTAAAGCAAAAATATGCGGAAAACTTCTATTATTGCGAAGCAATGAAAAGCCCGCATAGCAGAATAAAAAATAAAATCAGATATCAAATTTTGCTTCGGTTTACAAAAATAAAAGAATGTGATATACTAAAAGAAATCTATGAAATTATTAATCAATATAAAAATTTGAAAGCCAGCATATTTGTTGAAATTAACCCAATGAATTTAAGTTGATATGAATTGCAATTGAATAGAAATATGTTTAAATTTAAAAAATTTAAAATTCTAGCACAATAGTTTTGTAAAAATACATAAAGAAAATTGGTTTTAAGTTTCTAAATTATAATTATATATTTTAAATGTATACAAATAATAAAATATGCAAAAATGAATTTAATTAAATGTATATTTATTCATATGAAGAGGAGTGTTTTTAAGGAGGAAAAATGGCATATAGAGAAATTATAAAAGTTGATGATCCAATATTAAGAAAAAAAGCAAAAAAGGTTTGCGTTTTTGATGAAAACATGGGTTTGATTTTAGATGATATGGCTGAAAGTTTATTTAAATTTAATGGTGCAGGGCTTGCTGGTCCTCAGGTTGGAATACTAAAACGCATTGCTGTGGTTTATATCAATAGTATGTTTTTCGAACTGATTAATCCGGAAATAATTGACAAAAAGGGTGAATGGGAATGCGAAGAAGGTTGTTTAAGCATTCCTAAAATCAGGGGAGTTGTGAAAAGACCGTATACTGTAACCGTTAAGGCATTTGATCGAAAAGGTTATGAATATACATTGACGGCGGAAGATATGCTGGCAAGATGCATTTGTCACGAACTTGACCACTTGGACGGCATTTTATTCATTGATAAAATGGAAAAGGAAGTTAAATCAAAATCAAAAGCGAAAAAAAGATAAATTTGAATATTTGAAGTATCAAGTTGAAATAAAAAAATATTAAATTCCAAGATAAAAGTAGATAGTGAAGTTTAATGAAAATAATTTTTTTGGGAACGCCGGATATCGCTAAAATATGCCTAGAAGAAATTTTAAAATCCGAGCATCAAGTGATGGCTGTTGTTACAAAGCCGGATAAACCGGTTGGCAGGGGAAACAAAATTCAAATGACACCAGTGAAAACATTGGCATTGGAAAAGGGCATACCGGTTTATCAATTTAAAAATATTAATAAAGACGGAGTTGAGATTTTAAAGAAGTTTAACCCCGAAGTTTTGGTGCTTGTTGCATTTGGGCAAATTTTAGGCGAAGAGATTTTGAAAATTGCTTTGCCAATTAATTTGCACGGATCCTTGCTCCCGAAATATAGAGGACCTTCGCCGATTCAATCAGCAATCTTAAACGGTGAAAAAATAAGCGGTGTTTCAGTTATTAAAATGGCAAGCGAGGTTGATGCCGGCGATGTTTTAATTCAAAAAAAATTAAGCATTGAAAATGAAGACACTTCGGAAACATTGTTTGATAAAATGGCAGTTTTGGGTGGAAAGGTGCTTATCGAAAGTCTTGATTTAATTAGCAATAATAAAGCGGTTTTCACAGTGCAGGAGCATAAAAACGCAACTTTCACATCAATGCTGACCAAAGCAAATTCAAAACTTGATTTTAATAAAAAAACCGCTGAGATTGTGAATAAAATTAGGGCGTATAATCCCTCGCCTGTAGCGTTTTTTGAATTGGACGGAGTGAAATATAAAATATATAAAGCAAGAGAACTTAATCCGGATTTAAACAGTGATGCTCATTTCAATGTCGCAAATGGACAAGTTGAAAAAATTAGACCTAAAAATGACGCAAGAAATAAAATTGATGAAAGCGGACGCAATATAGAGAATTCAAAGATTGAATTTAATGAGTGTATTAAAAATAAAAAATTCTCAAATGGTGAAATAGTGTGTTCGTCAAGCAAACAGGGGCTTGTTATCAAAACAGTAGACGGATTTATTGAAATCTTGGAAATTCAATATCCAAATGGTAACAAGTTAAACATAAAACAGTTTTTAAACGGCAGAAGTTTCAAAATCGGTACGATTATACAGTGAAAACACAGCCCGTTAGACTAGTTGCTTTGCCCGTTAGACTTTGTTGACATGCCCGTTTGACTTTTGTATTGACCGCTCGCACCGCTTGCGTCCGCTCGCACCGCTTGCGTCCGCTCGCTTGGTTCGTTTGGCTTGCCGTTTGCTTTGCCCGTTAGACTTTGTTGACATGCCCGTTTGACTTTTGTATTGACCGCTCGCACTGCTTGCGTCCGCTCGCACCGCTTGCGTCCGCTCGCTTGGTTCGTTTGGCTTGCCGTTTGCTTTGCCCGTTAGACTTTGTTGACTTGCCCGTTAGACTTTGCATTGACCGCTCGCCCTGCTTCGCCCGCTTGCTTGGCTTGTTCGACTTGCCGTTTAACATGCCCGTTTGACTTTTGCATTGACCGCTCGCCCTGCTTCGCCCGCTCGCTTGGCTTGTTCGACCAGCCGTTTGATTTGCCCGTTAGACTTTGTTGATTTGCCCGTTAGACTTTGCATTGACCGTTCGCCCTGCTTCGCCCGCTCGCTTGGCTTGTTGATTAGTTTGACTTGCCCGTTAGACTAGTTGCTTTGCCCGTTAGACAAAATAAATATGAGATTGTTTTAAAAGGAAATTTTTTGGAAAAGGGTATTGTATTAAAAAAATTATCAAATAAATTTTGGGTTGAAGATATCTCAAATCTTTTTATTTGTTCTGCACGAGGAAATTTAAAAGATAATGGAATTTTTGTTGGGGATAATGTGCTTTTTAATGCTGATGCTCTGAATATTAAAGAAGTTTTAAAAAGAAAAAACTTGCTTGTTCGTCCGCCTCTTGCAAATTTAGAGCAGATGATTATCGTTTTGGCTTATGCCCCAAAACCAGATTATCTTATGCTGGATAAACTGCTTTTGTTTTGCGGAATAAACAAGATAAATCCGATTATCTGTTTGAATAAGATTGAAGTAAATAAAGATGAGAATGAGTATATTAAAAAAGCGTATGGCAAGTTTTACTCGGTTTTAGAAATCTCTGCTCATAAAAAAATAAATATTGATAAACTGAAAAAACTTCTGAAAGGTAAGATTTCGGCATCTGCAGGACAGTCTGGAGTTGGTAAATCAGCACTCATTAATTCAATTTTCGATGATGAAAAAACCGCGGAAGGTTATCTTTCAGAAAAAATATTACGTGGTAAAAACACAACAAGGCATTGTGAACTTTTTAAGGTTTCGGGAAAAACTTATATAGCAGACACACCAGGTTTTTCAGCATTAAGCATAAATTTGCTTAATATATCATATCGGGATTTGCCAGCGTTTTATCCTGATTTTGCGGATTTCTCAGATAATTGCAAATATAATTCTTGTATGCACTTAAAAGAAATAGATTGTGCTGTAAAAGAAGCCGTAAAAACAGGATTAATTGATAATGAAAGATATCAAAGATATACAATAATATTGGAAGATTTAAAAGAATTTGATAAAAAAATTAAATATTCAAGAAAGAATGTTTAAATAATAATTTAAGAAAAACACAAAATTTTATTTAATTCAAGGAAAACTAAAAAATAAATTTGTAGAAACAAATCTGGATTATTCCCGATTTAAAAAGAGAAGTTTCACAAAAATTTGTATTTAGGAATACAATTTTAGGGGAGAACTTATGAAAATTGTTTGCTTTAAAGCACCTAAAATCTTGTCTAAACTAATTAAAATTTTTTTAAGAAAAAAAGTTATAAGTTAAATTTGGTGGTTGCAAAAATTTGACAACTTAAAATAATTATATAATATTTTTTTATTGCGTTCGTTTCAATGCAATCATTTTTATAATTAGAAATTTATAACAAAAAGTGAATGAATATACATATAAATTAATATATATACACTGAATTTATAAAAAAATAAAAAGCCTATGTTGTTAAAATCATAGGCTAAAAATTTTTTATTATTAAAGTGCTGTTTATTATTTTTTAAGCGTTTTAATACATTTTGTGCAGGCTTTAACCTTTTGTTCTTTGCCGTCAATTGTTAAAACAGTTTCTTGTAAGTTAACTTCAAATCTACGATTAGATTTTCTGTTTGAATGACTCACTTTGTGTCCGCTCATCTTGCCTTTTTTGCATATATCACAAACTCTGCTCATTTTTTATCTCCTTGAATTATGTTTGCATAAATTTTATTATTTAATTAACTTTGTTTAGTTTACCATAATTGTTATTAAAAATCAAGTTTTAATTCATAAATTGTTTTATAATTTATCAAAAAGTTATTGTATGAGTAGTATTAACTTTGAATTTTTTCAAAAACTTATGTTTTCATTTAAAAAAAATTCAAAAATGGCTTGAAAAATATTTTTGTTTAGTGTATTATATGTATAATCGTTTATAACGATAAAATTAAGCCAATTTATTAGAATTATGCATATTCAAATATGCTGTAAATTTAAGTTAAAATATAAAAATCAAAAGGTGGATTTTTCTGCATTGACAGTTGACACTAATAATTATTACGGAAAAATTAGCATAAGTAACGGTGCAATCGCAGTCGTTGCTGGTTTTGCTACGCTGGAGTGTTATGGCGTTGTTGACCTTGTTTCAAAAAATATTAAAGATAATATTAAAGATTTTATAAAAAAACAACCTTATTCAAAAGGTATCAAGGTTTCAAACGAAGACAATCGAATTATTATAGATATTTACTGTATTTTAAAATACGGTGTTTCTTTATCTGCGGTTGCTGAAAGTTTAAAAAAATCTGTCAAATATAGTGTTGAAAATTTCACTGGAATGATTGTTGAGAAAGTTAATGTTCATGTGGTTGGCATTCAAGTTTAGGAGTTTAAAATGCAAAAGTTGATTAATGGAGCAGACTTCCGCAAGATGATTTCCTGCGGTGCAGGTTTGCTCGAAGAAAATAAAAAATTAGTGGACTCACTTAATGTGTTTCCGGTTCCAGATGGAGATACCGGAACTAATATGTTTTTGACAATGAAAGCAGCGGTTTCGGAAGTAAATAAGTGTATGGACAACGAAATGTCATGTTTAGCAGATTCTTTTTCAAAAGGTGCGTTAAGGGGAGCAAGGGGCAATTCAGGAGTTATTACATCGCAAATTCTTAAAGGATTTTGTTCAATTATTAGGCAATATAAATCAATTTCAACAAAGCAATTTGCAAAAGCCTTGCAAGAAGGCTCTAAAATTGCATATCAAGCAGTTACAAAGCCAAAAGAAGGTACAATGCTTACAGTTATTCGTGTAATGGCTGATATGGCAGTTGAAATTGCAAAGAAAAATTCGGATTTTGAAACATTTATGCCACTGATGCTTGAAAAGGGCGATGATATACTAAAACAAACACCTGAAATGCTTCCAGTGCTAAAAAAGGCAGGTGTTGTTGATGCGGGCGGAAAAGGCTTATTAATAATATTTAACGGTTTTTATAAAAGTTTAATTGGCGAAGACATTGAATTTAATTTTGAAGAAAAAAGTATGCTGGCTGACACTGTTGACGACATTTTGCCGGATATTCATAATTTGGGTGAAATAGAATTCGGATATTGCACTGAATATGTTATAATTCATATGC
>JAQUUD010000050.1 GCA_028694075.1 Clostridia bacterium | reverse complement strand
TGTTCTTTCTTAGAAACCAGGCACAAACTGGAATTGCAACCGTTGAGAACAATTGAGTTGGAAGTGTAACTATTGCATCAACAATCCCATCTTCAAGCATTCCTTTTCTTATTGCATATTCTTCTTTGCCAGATGTTGAAAGTGAACCATTAGCAAGCAAAAAACCCGCAACTCCATTTGGAGATAATTTAGAAATTATATGTTGAATCCATGCATAATTTGCATTTCCTTTTGGTGGAGTGCCATACATCCATCTAGGATCACTAAGTAATTTTGGTTGACCATAATCACTAATATTAAATGGCGGATTTGCAAGAATAAAGTCTGCACGAAGTGTTGGGTGTTTGTCATCATGAAAAGTATCGGCATTTGATGTCCCCAAATTTGCTTCAATTCCACGAATAGCTAAGTTCATTTTTGCAAGACGCCAAGTGTTGGCTTCTTTTTCTTGACCGTAAATTGCAATATCATCAATATTGCCTTGATGTTCTTTAACAAATTTTGCAGAGTGAACAAACATACCACCAGAACCACATGCAGGATCGTAAACCTTTCCTTTAAATGGTTCTATCATATTAACTAATAGTTCAACGATACATCTAGGAGTATAAAATTCTCCGCCTTTTTGTCCTAAACTTTTAAAGAATTCACCAAGAAAGTATTCATAAACTCTTCCGAATAAATCTCCCTCGTAATGTTTTGTATCAAGTCTATTTGTAAATAAATCTACGAGTTCGCCAAGAAGTGATTTATCTATTTCAAGTTTTGAATATGTTTTTGGAAGAATATTTTTTAGTGTTGGGTTTTCTTTTTCAATTTCAACAAATGCATCATCAAGAACCTTACCTATTTCAGGCGATTTTGTAAATTGAGTTATATATTCCCATCTTGCTTTTTCAGGTATCCAAAATACTAAATCTTCCTCATAAGCATCTCTATCTTTTTCAAACCCTTCACCATCTGCAATAAGCTTATCTCTTCTAATTTCAAATCTATCTGACAAATATTTTAAAAATACAAGGCCAAGAACTACATTCATATAGTCATAAGGTGCGACTCCACCTCTAAGTTTATTGGCAGATGCCCAAAGCACATTCTCCAAACTTTCTTGTTTTGCTTCTTTTTCTTTCTTTTCTCTTGCCATTATTGTTTCCTTTATATCTACATAGTCAAAAACTATCGGAAGTTTAGTGCAAAATTATTATAGCATAGAAATTCTAATCTTTGCTAATTTTATAGCTTTTCACTGAATTTTTTATTTAATAATTGATTTTAAAATAATCCAAGTGTTTTTTATACCTATCCTGAGCGGTGAGTATTGTGTCGGTTAAGTAGCCTTTTTCGTAATTGTATTCTTTTAAACCACGATAGTAGTAGAGTTTTAAGTCATTACTCACTATAAATGGGACAATATTATTTGCGAGACATTCTTTGAACATTATTAGTCTGCCGATACGGCCATTGCCATCTTGAAAAGGGTGAATCGATTCAAACTTTTGATGAAACGTTAAAATATCTTCAAGAATTTTCTTTTCTTTTTTATTGTAGATTTCAAGCAAGTTTTTTATTTCTTTGACAACATTTTCTGGAAGTGTAGTTTCTTTGCCTCCAACTTCGTTTGGAAGTTTTTTGTAGTCGCCAACATTAAACCAATCTTTTCGGCTATTACTTGTTCCAACTTTTAACATAAAGTGTAGTTCTTTGATAATCTTTTCAGTTAACGATTCTTTCGCTTTGTCGATTACAAAATCTATACATTTAAAATGATTTGTGGTTTCAATCACATCATCAACATTTATGTTTTCATTGCTAACCCCTATTGTATTAGTTTCAAATATATAGCGAGTTTGATCTTCTGTCAACTTGCTTCCTTCAATGTGATTTGAATTATATGTTAACTCAATTTGTGTTTTGTGATAAATTCCACCTTTAAGTTTTGATTCTTTTTCATTTCTCAAAACATTTAAAAGTTCGTTATCTGTTTTTTCAATTTTCTTTTCTCTTGTTGGCTTTGTGCTACCCTCAGGAATATTCCAAGTTTTGCCCG
The DNA here is from genome assembly GCA_028694075.1 of Clostridia bacterium. GTDB lineage: Bacteria > Bacillota > Clostridia > Christensenellales > UBA1242 > UBA5489. The sequence continues at coordinate 6,030 of JAQUUD010000050.1, read as the reverse complement.
TTAAAAATGCTCCCTTGATTTTTCCAAGAGCACAATAATTTCTAATGGATCTATCACTAATTTTCCATTTTTTTGCGATCTCTGCAACTGATAGATAATTCATTTATTCCCCTCTTCTTTTTTTATTTATAGTATCCCAGTATATGCGATCAAACATAACAGCATCCAAATATACTCCTTGATAATATGCCGTGAATTCTCTGGGAGAAATTGTATGTGATTGATTTTGTTCTCTACTGCCTAAAAATAATCCTTGCTGCCAAAACTCTCCATCTTCTGTTTCCATATTTAAAAGATAAGAAGTGCTAATATTTTTTGCTGCAATATAATTTTTATGGTAATTAATTCTTATTTTAATTTTATCACCTTTATTGACATTATTGATTTCTGGTATGACAATGTGTTCACAAGTTTTACATGCCATTAATGTTTTATACCATTCATCTGTTTTTATATTTATTAAACTTCCCATTTTTTCCATTCCATTTAATAAATAATAAAATTGTAAACCAATATTTCCTAAATATTTTAATTCAAATGTAACGTTTACCCATTCATCTTTTTTATCATAAATATCTTCGTAAATACAAATGGGCTTTTTGGGTGTTTTTCTTCTACCAACTTTATTGAAATTAAATTCTTCTACTCCATTTTTCTTATAAAGTTCTGAATAATTCGTCATATCACAATTTAATGATTTATAAGGCAAAAATAAGACATCAAAATCATATGTTTCATCTTTTTTATAACCAGGTTTATTAAAATTTTCAATATAGTTGATTATTTTAAATTGAGGTCTATTTTTGATTAATTCTTTATATTTCTTTTCTTTCTCTTCTTTTCTTCTCTCTAATTCAATTTTTTGATTAAATTTATTATTCCTATAAGATATAACTAATGCAATTACAGAACATATTAATCCAAAGACCGAAATTATTATAGTAATACTGCTATTTTCCATTTATTAACTCCATTTTATTAAATACAACTTATTATATTCCGTTATCGGCAAATAGTCAACCAATTTACAATAATTGTTGCCGATAATTATTGATTTATGCCAATCTACAAAAGCAACTCTATTTTTATATAGAAAAAGGTCAACTTCATTCTATTGAAATTGACCAATTACTAAACTTTGATATGAATCTATAATTGATTTTCAATTAACTTTATCTGTCTTGGAAAATTTTTTTCAATATAATAAACTAAACAATCACAAGCATTTTTTATTTGTTCGTCAGTATATCCAATTTCTTGTCTTATCGCTCCATGAGAGAAATCATTGATTATAGTTATAATATATTCATTATTCTTAAATAATTCTTCTTGCAATATAAATTCTTCGACATTCTGCAAATCCGGTTTAATAAATTTCCAAATTGATTCAATTAAGTATCTTAAGGAATTGGCTGTTGTGTGTGTAGGAGATGTTCCATTTTTTGAAATATTTATTATGTCAATTAAATGATGTTCATACGGAGAAATCAATTCCTTGGAAAGAGTAGAAATATGGCTTTGCGATAATATATATTTTAAATCAATTATTTTGTTCTTTATTAATATGTTCATAAATTCTAAATTGTGAGTCAAAACAATAACTGGATTTCTAGTAGTGTTGTCAGCTTTACAAAAAGTATCAATTAAGCGACTGACACAAAATACATAAGAAAAATCCATACTAGATATTGGATCATCAATAATATAGCAAATTTTTGAATAATCGCTTTCTTTTTCTACTAATAGATGAATAGATGCTAAATAATAGCACAATGCTATAATACTTTTTTCTCCATCACTTAAAATATCTTCCATTTCCCCATTTATTATTTGTTCTTTAAATATAATGGCAAATTTACTTTCATCTAAATATTTTTTTATGTCTTTCGCTACTTCGGATTTCTTATATTTTTTTATTTTACTTTTTTTATCCTCAATGACATTTTTAAGCACTTTGTATTTTTGTTCAGTATCTTTGTAATCTATAATATTTTTTTCAAGAAGAAAATAGTTTCTTGGCGCTTAGATTCACAAAGCTTTCTATTTAATAACAATCTTTCTTCGCCTATCTTGTTTTTAATTTGATTAATTTTTGATATTTTTTTATTTATTTTTTCAACAGCATTAATAATTAATTGTAAATCTTTAATAAGTGGTTCTTTTTTCTTAGTAATGTCTATTCCCAATGAGATGTCATTAATTTTTAGTTTTAATGTTTCTACTATTTCAGTAAGCTTAGCAATGGTTTCGTCAAGGTTATTTATATCATCTAAATAAGTTTCTTTTTGGCTAGGTAGATATTTTTTTAAACTCTCAAAACTATTCTTTACATTTGTATAATCTCCTTTTAAATTCTCAATATTATTTATTTGCAATAATACATGCTTTTGGTATTCTTTTGCTTTACTTATGCTCTTTGATTCTTTATCGTCTAAAAATATTATGTAATTATTAATAATTTGCTGTGAATCTTTATCTATAGTCGCTTTGCAAAATGGGCAAATAGATTTATCACTAGCATATTTTTTTATACCAAAAGATATAAAATCAAAATTGTTTGTTATATCATCTCTGATTTCTTTTGCCATTTGACTTTTAATGTATTTTGTATTTAAAAAATCAAATGAATTATAAATTTCTTCTTCGACTTGAAATGCAAGCTCTTGAATGTTGGGGAAATCATCTGGCAATGATTTTAAAGAATTGTGTTGTGCCAATAAATCAGAATAATAAATTGAAATATTTTCCATGGGTTGAAATATTGATTCAAAAGTGAAATCTTTATATTCTTTTGTTTTTTTATCTATTTTTAACAAGTCAAGTTCTTTAACATTTTTTAAATATATTTCTTTGATATCTTGTAATTCTTTTTCCGATTTTTCTTTTAATATTTTTAAATTATTTTCGTCTTGACTTAAATCAATATTGATTTTGCCAATAACATAACCCTCTATTTTATCGTTTGGGGCATACTTGTTAGTTTCAATGTTTTCTTTTACATATTCACTATTAAATACGTGAAAGATATAATCTGTATTATTATTGATAGTTGTTTTCCCATTTTTGATCAAAAAAATATTAAGTGTTTTATTTGATTGATTAGAAGGTGATAACTTAAAAGAGAAATTGGCAGTCAGTTGGCCTTTTGTAACTAGTTTAGCAGAATTATAAGAAGCAAGTTCACTTTCACTTTTACCACATAATGAAAATAATTTTGAAATCATAGTTTTACCAGATCCGTTTTTCGCATATATAGCAACTTTTTTATTACTATTTGTAGCATCAAAATTATCGTTAAAGTTTAAAGATTGAAGAGGTCCTATGTTCTTTGTGGAAATTTTAAAATTATACTGCTCTTTTAACATAATCATCTCCTTTGTCACATTATACTATAATTTCCAAAATTTTCCATAAATTTGATAAAGATTTGCATCAAAAAATCTATTTCCAGTAAGAGCCAGTACTTTTTGAATTTGATTTACTGGCAATGCTGTTTTAAGTGGCAAAATGCTTGTAAATATGGGGCGTTTGGCGAGTGGTGTTTTACCCTTTGGGATTGGCTTATTACCTTGGTAAGGCGGAGATCGCGGGTTCAATTCCCGCCACCAGCTCCAAATAAAAACTCGTAAAGTCCTTTAATTTAGGCACTTCTACGAGTTTTATTTTTTTGCCCAAAATCTCACAAAAAATATTTGCTGTATTTTTTCTCACATTTGCAACCAAAATTTAGGCAAACAATAGTAATAAAAAAAGACCAAAAGTTCTGTTAAAACTTCCAGTCAAATAACTTTAATTTTCGTTCTAAATCGGTCTAAATTTGCCTAAAACGGAGTGCGTTGCATACATTTGCAACCTATAAAAAAAGTATGTCCAACAACTAATTGACATTGTTTTATTTAATTTTTATTTATTTTTTTATAAATACATTTAAAGTGCTCATTTGTCAAAACATTCCGTTGATAAAAAGGTATACGCCAAAAGCAAATATTAAAGTCCCAAAAATTATTTTTAAAATTTTTGATGCGGTTTGCTATTTTTTAGATGAGTTAAATTGTCTTACAAAGCCGATACTTGTCCCTGCTAAAATAAGTAGCAAACTGTGGCCTATTGAATAGGCAAGAAGTAAAATTCCGCCCGCCCACCAACCAAAACTTGTTTGCGTTGTGTACGCAAGCATAGCTGTTAAAACTGGCGTTGCACAAGGCGATGCAAATAATGCTCCTGTCATTCCAACAAGCAATGCCCCAAGAATTCCTTTTTTTGATGGCTTATCTTTAATTTCGCAAGTTTCACCCGAGCAGTCGCAACCTTTTTTTCGTTGAAATTTAGACAAAACATTTGTAATTCCCCAAACTTCAAGTGCCATAAAAATCATTAGGGCAGATAAAATAAAAGTCCAAACTTTTCCAAATCCCCCAATGCCCATAAGCATACCAAGTGTTCCTGCTAAAATTCCTAAAACTACAAACACAATAGTTTGTCCAAGACAAATAAAAACTGAATATAAAAAGGCTTTCTTTTTTGTAGTTCCTGCGCCACCAACATATCCAACTAAAAGTGGAATACTTGAAAGCGAGCAAGGAGTAAAAACAATTATTATTCCCGCAAGGAAAGCAAGAAGGATTCCCAGCCAAAAATTTGTTGCGATTGCATTTCCTAATGTTTCTAAAAATTCATTTATCATTCTATCCACCCCAAAGATCTAAATTTGGCTTCAATAACTGATTGTTCATTATAACCAGTCATTCTTGCGACCACATTGCCGTTCCCATCTAAAAATATTAGTGTAGGTATGGTTTCTGCGTTATATCTTGTAGCCATTTCTGCACCTTCTGTGGTATTCCAGCAGTCATAAAATTCTATGTTTATAACTCCATCATACTCTGAGCCGAGTGAAACCAAAACTGGTTGTAATTGCTGACAAGGAACACAACTTGTACTTCCAATATCTATTAAAGTTGGATTTCCAGAAATTATTTGTCCATATTTGCCTTGTTGGGGTGCAGAAGCAAATCCAATAACTGCTCCAATGACAAACACAACTGCAACTAGGCTAATGACAACCTTTTTCCAGTTCTTTTTAAAAAAACGCCAGTATCTAAAATTTTTATATCCACATTATCTTTTTTTTGTTTTCTTTGTTTAATATTCTCATTATATTTATTTTTTCATCTTTTCTTGCTTGTATTTTTGCGTTTTTTCGCAATTCTGATCGTCGTTGTTGGCGATTAGACATATTTCCTCCTTATTGTTTGTGTTTTTATTTTTTTTAATCTACTGTTTCATCTTTATTATTTTTTCAATTTGCTCAACTGTAAGCATACGTCCCATTGACACAACTTTGTTGTCAATTACGAGTGCAGGGGTTGCCATAACTCCATAAGCCATAATCTTTTCGACGTCTTTTTCTTGCATAACTTCATCAGTTATTCCGCAGTTTTTAGCAGCAATCTTTGCATTTTCGTAATTCTGTTGACTTTTACTACAACAACCACCTAACGCTACAATTTTCATATTTTTCTCCTTTTATTTTTTACAATTTCCACCACAAGAACATTGTGATTTTATTTTACAATTATCTCCAAAATAACTTATGGCATCAGTGGGGCAAAACCCTGCACAGCCTTTGCAACCCTCAACACAATTATCTGGATTTTTTACAACTGGTGAACCATCTTTTACTTCGTAAACTTTCTTTTTGCATTTGCTATAACAATTGCCACATTTAATATATTTGTCATAACCAATTATTGGATACCAATTTTTTGACATATTTTTTTCTCCTTTTTTGCTATATAAATAGGAAGTTGAACGCGTTAAAAATATATCCTATTAAGATAATCCCAACCGTCACAATCCCTATAAACGCCCATAATAACTTTGGTTTTACTGCACGCCTTAGCATTATCATACTTGGCAAACTTAGTGCCGTTACACTCATCATAAATGCAAGAATTGTCCCAACACCAACGCATTTTGCAAACAATGCTTCGGCGATTGGAATTGTGCCAAAAATATCCGCATACATAG
>JAQUUD010000002.1 GCA_028694075.1 Clostridia bacterium | reverse complement strand
GGCATTGCGGTTGTGATCGCAACCGGCAAAAACACCGAAATTGGGAAAATTGCAAAACTTTTGGAAACAACAAAAAAAGATGAAACTCCTTTGCAGAAAGGAATAAAACAAGTTGGCAAAGTTATAACATTTATTGTGCTAATTATTTGCGCAATTACATTTGTTATTGAATTGCTTGCTAGCCCAAACAGTCCGTTAGAAGCCTTTTTAACAGCAGTTGCAATTGCCGTGGCTGCGATTCCAGAAAGTTTGCCGGCAGTTATTACCATTATAATGAGTCTTGGAATTGCACGACTTGCAAAACGCAAAGCAATCGTGAAACGACTTCACGCAGTTGAAACATTAGGCAGTTGCGAAATTATATGTTCTGATAAAACAGGAACAATAACTCAAAATATAATGACTTTACAAGCACTTTATTATAATAATGAATTAGATTTAAAAGCAAAGAACAATCTCGTAATTGAAGAATTTGTCTTGCTTAACAAAGCAATGTGCCTTTGCAATGACAGCAAAAAAAGCCACGGCGTTTATGTGGGCGACCCAACAGAAACCGCTCTTTGCGAATATTCAAGCAAGCATCAACTTGAAAAACAAGCCTTAGACCAGCAATTTGAAAGAATTGGCGAGATACCATTTGATTCTGTCCGCAAACTTATGACAACCGTGCATTTTAACGATAAAAATGATTTTATTGTTTTTACAAAAGGTGCGGTTGATGAAGTTTTAAAAAAATGCACACATGTGAGAATTAATGGTGATGAACTTGAACTTACTGAAATTCAAAAAAATAAAATCATTAAGGCAAATAAAACAATGGGCAGTGATGCTCTGCGTGTGCTTGGCTTCGCTTATAAAAAAATAGTGGAATATAAACCTGAAATGACACTGGAAGACAATCTTGTCTTTATTGGAATGGCAGGAATGATTGACCCACCAAGAAAAGAGGCGTTCCTTGCAGTTTCAAAATGTAAAACTGCCGGCATAAGAACGATTATGATAACAGGCGACCACAAGCATACTGCCGTTGCCATTGCAAAACAAATCGGAATAATAGATAACGAAAAAGAAGTTATCACTGGCGCTGAAATTGATAAATTGAATGATACAGATTTTGATAAAATAATTGATACGGTTTCAGTTTATGCTCGCGTAAGCCCAGAAAACAAAGTGAGAATTGTTGATGGCTTTAAGCGTAAGGGAAAAATTGTTGCGATGACTGGCGATGGCGTAAACGATGCCCCAAGCATTAAAAAAGCCGATATTGGTGTGGGAATGGGCATAACCGGCACTGATGTAACCAAAGAAGTTGCTGACCTTATTATAACAGATGACAATTTTGCAACCATTGTTATTGCTGTTGAAGAAGGCAGAAAAATTTATACCAACATTCAAAAAACAGTACACTTTTTATTTTCAGCAAATTTGGCAGAAATCACAGCAATATTTGTTGCAACACTATTCTTTCCAGAAACAATATTTTTGCTTCCTGTGCAACTTTTATTCGTAAATTTAATAACTGACACTTTCCCAGCGATTGCATTAGGCTTAGAACCTGCTGAGCAAAATATGATGAATACAAAGCCGAGAAAAGCAAAATCAAACTTATTTTCAAATGGCGTTGGCAAAATGATTGTTATAATGGGATTGGTGCAAAGTATCATTGTTTTAGTATGCTTTTTAATAGGCAAATTTACTTTCAACAGTGATGCTATTGCAATGTCTATGGCGTTCTATTCATTAAATATTGTGCAGTTCTTTTACTTTTTATCAATTCGTACAAAAAGAAATCCGTTTAAAAATCACTTATTTAAAAACAAATGGGCAGTATTTTCATTGCTCACGGGATTGACAATTATTTTAGTCATCGCCTTAACTCCGCTTCACACATATTTAAGGCTTATAAGCCTTAGTTTTGTGCAATGGATAATTATTGTTGGTTTATCAATATTAGTATTTTTCATAAGCGAATTTGTAAAAAACATTGTTCACCGCAAGCACCCTGAATAAAATTTTTATGCAAGCAATCAATTATTAAGATTTATACTTGTTTATATATACATATTTCAAAAGGAAAACTTATTTAAAAACAGCAAAATATTAAGTTATTAATAAACTGAGTGTTAACTGAGTGTAAAACAAGCGTTAAACAAAAAATCCGATAAATTATCGGATTTTTTGTATTTTTATTACATCAATTATTAATTTTGTATTTTTCTAAATTAGTCAATTATTAAACCATCAATTATTAAATTTATTAATTCTCAGGAGTTATAGTTAACTCAATCGGGGCTAAACCAAAGTAATCATTCAAATTAATTTCATAAGTGGTTGTGTTCGCCGGAACATAAATCAAATAGTTTTCACTTTGACTGCTTAGAATATAAGACTGTGAATAAATCGACGAAGGAACAATTAAATTCAGTGGGAAATCTAAGGAGGTAATATTAATTGAAATATCATATTTGTTAAATGTAATTATTTCGCCTTGCTCCAAATTTTCGCAGTTGATTTGAATGGTTGTTGTTTGGTTGGCATCAACGGCATAATATGCTATATTTCCGATTTCATCGGTAAGTTTATAATATGTCATTTGCAGTGCCGACGGCACATTATAATTGAAAACATCACCGGTCATTATCGCACTTGAATATATGGTTAATATATTATTTGTTGTTAAATAATAATTTGTTCCGTCCAAATTTTCAAATACTGCCGTTTTTATTGATACAAGCAAATTGTTTACATTAAAAACTGCAAATTTTTGCAAACCTTCTTCGTCAATTAATCCAGAAATGTTTAAATGTTTGATTTTGACAGTGCCATTAAATTCGCCTATGTAATAATTTAAAATTGCCGAAATATTAACATTATTCAACTCAATGCCTTGGATAACTGCAAATGCGATTTCTACAGCCTGATTATTTAAACTAAAATAATATGAATCTTCATTAATTATGCTTGAAACTACTGCCGTTAAGTTTATGTTATTTTCAATTAATTGAGCATTGCTTGCTCCACCTTGCCAAAAACCCGGAGCATAATCAAATTTATATTGCGTTAAATTCAAATTTTGAGAGTCATACACAACCGAATTTGTTTGTTTTGTGATATTAGTTGCTGTATAAAGTATTGAACTTGAATTAAGTAGTGATTGCCAAAATGTTGCCACAGTTTCATCACCCGCGAACAATTCTGAAACATTTGTGGAGATATATGAATTATAATTTTTTATGCGTACTTTGTCGTTGTCTACTGTATAATTTTGTACATTCAAAATTATTACTTTCCCATCGCCACTTACAACCGGGCTTATGCCATATAAATCAATGCTATTTCCAACATAAACGCCATAATAATAATTATCATTTCCTGCATACGATTCAAGCAATAAATAAGTTAGGGATTCTGGGAATTCTTCTGAAACTTCAAATTGATAACTTGTAACAAAACTTTGTGAAGCACTTGCAAAACTAAGCATAGATTTTGCATAGTCATCAACCCAAAACGGATTTGTATCACTGTATTTATCAATAAATGCGATGCTATAAGTCATATCAACAGCAAGAGAGCCATAAGACAATAATAAATTAATGTTTTCTTCCTCATCTTGACAATCCAAATCAAAACTGCCTAAAAATGAAATTGTGCAATTTTTTAAAAGCAAGGATTCAGCACCCAATTTTTCCAAGTCAATAGCATAACCAAGTGGGCCGGCAAGTCTCTGATTTTCTTCGGTATATTTTAGACCCACAAACTTACATTCAGTTAGATGAGTGGCTTCATCATAGTATGAAAGCAGAAAAAAAACGGTATCATCGATATTTGTTTCAGAAATAAGAGAATTATCCGCATATATTACGGATAATGAATCTGTTTGCGTTCCACTTGTTATTTCAATAACATTAATTTTATAAGTATAATCACTGCCTACGAAAATTTCATTAAAAATATCTTCAATTCTTATCGTTACATTATAATAACCGTCAAATCCTACTGTGAAAGAATCAAGTATTACACCTTCTTCTTCAATTTGATAATTTAAATAATAAACCCCGCCAATATAACTTACTAATAGAAAAAAAGAGTTAGATGTTTTGGATTCAAGCAATGGAGATTTTGGCAAAGCAGTTGCTTGCATTTCAATTTTTTGATTAATTGAATTCTGGGTTTCGTTTAAGTTTATTTTAATACTTAGCCGACCGTCTTCAAACACAGATTCATCTATGCTTGAAATAACGGAAACAACTGAAAAGTCGCAATCTGTTGGTTCTTTATAATAATATGAATTTCCTGTAAAAAACCCGATTTCACCATCATCATTTACAACTGTTTCCATATTTTCATTACTTAAAATATCGACTATTTTTGCGGTGTTAGCTGTAAAAGTATAGGGAGTGTTGATTTTATATATTGAGCCTCCTATTTCCGGAGAATTAATTGTTACATTATAATTTCCCGGAACTGATACAAACAAAGATGTGCTGTCAATTTTTATATAAATGTTACCAATTAACACTTTTTGATTTGCAATTTTATCAACATATGTATAAACTGAAACTTTTATATAATGTTGCTCGGCATTAAAGCCCTCTGTTGTTATTATTTTATTTGTTTCATCTAAATATGCCGCACCTGTTGATGTACCTTGCCCGTCTGTGGTGTCTGTTGTCTGGATTTCAAAATACAAATCTTCGTCGGCAGAATTTACAGATTTAATTTTATTATTGCTATAATCCAAAAGATTAAATCCTGCTGTCCATTTGTCATATTCAATAGCATATGAATCATCTGTTTCATCGTGGAAATATTGACCAACATAAATAACTTTATAATTATTTCCTGATGTATTTCCGGAAGTATCAACTGCATAATATTGCGGTGTTACATTATAATTCACTGTAACTGAATAAATCACATTATCTTTTGCATATTGAACCAAATAATATTTTTTAATATTTGCTTTTACTTTGTTAACAAAATCGCTGGCGTGCATAACATCAATGCAATCTTCATACAAACCGCTAACCAGATTAGGAGTAAATGCTGAAATTTCAAACGAACCGACTGTTATTGTATAAGTGCAGTAAGAATTATCTGAGTTATAAACATAGGTGACATCATTGTCAAAATTATCTACAAGAGTAATGTTGTTTGCGAAATCATTTTCTTGCCCACTTTCAATGTTTGTTAAAGTATAAGTTATTTCAACTTTATAATCAACATCTACATTAAGTCCTATCTCGTCCCCCAATATACTGTTAATTGAAATATAGTAATAATGCGGGTTGTTATTAGAGATTGTATAAATTTTTGATTTATATTGTGTGTCATTATAATAAACTCGCACATTCATTATTTTGCTAGCCATTCCGCTAACAATTTCAAGGGAAATTGTATCATTATATAAAACAATGCCTTTTAATTTCTGCAAATCTTCAACTGACATAACTTCACTGTCTTTCTCGTAATTTGTTATATTATCAAGTTCTGGGGCTGAGGTTACGCCGTTTTTCCAATTCAAAATTGCTTCATAAACTGAAACATTTTGCATTCCATCAAAGTTAAGTTCAAATGGAATATTTGCTTGATACTCTTGATTATTCAAAACAACAGTTACAGTTTCGACTACATCAGATTGCAAATCTAATGTTACTACGCTCAAAAGTTTATCTGCTATCATATTATAATCGGTATAATCATAAATCTCACCTGTATATTGCACAGATAAATCCGCCGAATAAATGCCCACAAAGCCCGGTTCACTTGCTCCGCTAAATGCTGTTGTAGTTGTCCAAGATGAAGCAATTGCTGAGGTTGATATTGTTTCATTTCTGCCGTAAACAAATGTTTTATAATAATAATTAAGTCCGGTTGTATACACAAGCGCCATGCTTTCACTAAATGAATTATAGAAGAAATATTCCGAAGAACTGAGTTCTGTCACTTGCTCACCAGAAGCATTGAAAGAATTATCGGCTTTGTTAGAGAAATAAATGCCTTGTTCATTTGGAAGTGTCACTGCAATCACAGCAAATTTATATAAATCGAAATTTAAATCTTTAAATACACTAATTTCTTTTAAAGGATAATAATAATTATCATATGACGCAACTTTTTCATTGCCTAGTGTATCTTTGCCCACTGTTATATTGCTGTTTATTCTTGTTTCGTCAAGACTAGCCGAAACTCTAATCACAGCGCCTACATAAGCACTAGGCACAACAAGAGTAAATTGTTTTTCTGATAATGAAATTTCACCAATGTCTTCACTTATATTTGCATCATGCACATAAATATAATCTGAAATATTAAACGGCACATTATCTCTTACATAAGAATTGCCCGAACCGTTAACTGTATATCTTTTTACAATGTTTATACCTGCATTTATGATTACGGTTTCGCTATAAGCACCTTTTGATATGTCTAATTGAATTTGCAAATTCACTGGTTGTCTGCCTGTTGTTGTGGTATAGAACGAAGCACTTTGAACCGTTATTTTTCCCGTATTATAATTGGTCGCATCTGGGTCGGAGTTATAACTTTCCACAGTAACGCCATCAATTAAATAAGTTATTTCATAAGCATAGCCTTCATCAATCAATTCTTGCAAATGGTTGATTTTAAGAGCATAGTTTGTGCTGATTGGATTATCAATATCTTGATTATATCCAACATCAACAATGCTTATCGTTGAACCTTCAAACAAATCAGATCCTGTTGCATTTATGATTTGATTTGCGTAACTTAGTGATTCATTGGATTGTGCTCTTAAAGTTATATAATAATACATCACAAAGCCATACGCATCAGAAATTTCTATATAACCTGATTTATCGCCATATATTGCAGTGTTGGTTGAATTCATAATTTTAAGCGTATTGAAATAATAATCACCTGTTTTATATTGTTCGTCGAATTTTAAATAACTAATTAATTCGCCTTGAATCAAATATTTAAAGTAACCGGTCATTGCAAAATTCGAATTGAAATCACTGCCACGATAAATATTGATATGATTTTCTTCAGAAGTTGTAGCGGAAAGAATAATTGGTGTTATTTGGTTTGAACTTAGTCCGTCATAATAAATTATAAATTGATTTTCTTCATCATTTGCATTTTGGTCTTCATTATAAAATTCTGCAGTCCAAACTGGCTGAATAAAAATTTTAATAACAGCATATGCCAAATGCGTTGTTATTTCATTTGCTTTGAAAGTGATTATTATATAAACATAATTGCCATTATTTTCAGCGCCATTTGCCATTATTGCAAAGTTATAAGTTTTATTGCTTTGTTGCAAAGGACTTATGTTTAAATAATCAATATAATTAGAAAATTCAGGAAGCGAAGAAATTGAAAGATATTCAGGCTTATAATGTTCAATATATGTTGAATTTAGATATTTAATATTGTCCGAACTTCCTGTTGTTTCATATTCACTATCTGTTATCATAATCACTTCGGCATCAAGAGTATTTTGATTTATTGAAAAATAATCCCCCGTGAACTTGCTTCCGTTATAACGAGTTACTGAAAATGTGTCTGTTAAACTTGCAATTTCAGTGCCTGCAGAAACTTCCAAAGTGAAATGCTCAGAATCAGAATTTTGATTTATTTTGAAATCATATATAAGTGTGTAATAATAACTTGCAAAACTAACTCCGCCAACTGCAACATTAACCAATCTTGCTGAGTTGATTGCATCTACATTACTCTTGCTAATAACGAATTCACTTGCAATTAAATCGTCAAAAGTAATTGTTTCGGCATACTTGCTATATGAAATTTGCGTGCCTAAATAATATGCAGTTGCACGATATGTTAAATTATAACCAGCACTAATGTTCACATAACTTATAAAAATACTGTTTTGAGCAGATGAATTAAATACATATTCATTGCCGTTAATTAATATAATTATATTCTCAAGAGTTATTTCAGTTTGTCCGCTTAATGCAACTTGGATTAAAGAAGATGTGCTATTAAGTGTAATGGTTTCAAGCAAAGTGTTTTCATTTACGAAACCTTGATAAAACGCCCAAGTTGCCGTATTTCCTGCTAATGAAGTTGCATAAGATTGCCTTAAAGTGAAACTTAACAAGGCATCATTAGTCGAGAAAAGACCGCCGGTATTTTCATTTTCAACAAAGAACACTTCGGCATTAACGCCTTCGCCATAATTTATGACCTGATTATGTGGATTAATGTCAATGCTAAATATATTACGCATATCAGAATGGAAAATTATAGTATAAAAACCACGATGCACTCCATCAATATAAATAGAGAATGTAACTGAACCAGTTGTGCTTGTTGCAATTGGCGTTGTCCCAACCCACTGGAAGTTAATACTACTGCTAAGCAATGCCCCAGCGCTTAAATCAATGTTCGTGTTTAAAAAAACTATTGAATCTTTACTGCAAGATGCAACCAAGTTGTTTGAAATGTCTGAAACAGTTATGACAACTCTATCTAATAATGCAGCATAATCTACAGACTCATCACTGTTGTTTTTAAATACAATTCTGGTTGTTTTAAAATATGCTGACATTGTCTGATTAAATCTCACTGTAAAGTTATCACTACTATAACTATAAGCGTCATTCAAATTGCTATTGTTGATATATTCTCCGCTTAAATATGCTGCTTCGGAATCATAAGTTGTAACATCATCAGGGCTAGGATAATTGATTTGTAAATACACATCAGGCTTTAATTGAAATGCTAAATATGAAGTGATTGAATAATCGCCGTGTGTTAAAGTGAATGCCAGACGAATATTAACTATGTCAGCAGGAGAACTAAAACTTAGCACAAAATTATTGTTTGCCAAATCCAAAGAGAAAATGCTGACATATTCATTTCCATCTTTAACTTGCACACCAAGCGAATATCTTTCCAAAATATTTAAGTTTTGAATGCTGAATAGAATGTTTTCAATTAGCACTGAACTTTCAACATAAATTAAATCTGAAAATTCTTGTTGCCCTGCCCCAATGGTCGGATATTCAATTATTCCGCCTGCTAACTGCATAGGCAAATTTAATTCTGAATAATTTGAAATTATGCTTGGTTTTATTTTCAATATAATTGTTGTTATATAATCATCTTTATATGTAATGCTATCATAATCTGATAAAAGCACTTTTATTATAACTTGATATTCGCCTTCTTGTGCTTGGTCAAAAATTATATCATTTCCGCTAAGATATGTCAGCCCATTATCAAGCGAATATTGCCAATAAGAAACATCAGCCGGAATGCCGGTTCCTTGCGTTTCTACATTAAAAATACTTGTCAAATCAAACTCTGTGTCTGAATATACTTCATATTGACTTGTTTCTGAATTATATACAACTGTGGTTTGAGCCGAATTGTAAACAAAATCAATGCTGGATTTAAAAGTTAGTTCAATATCAATCAGTGTGCCAAACATTGTGTACATAATCAGGTGCACTTTCAAATCGCTTACAAGTTCAATATTATTATTTATTGAAATTGTTTTGCTGTCAATGTCCAAATTCACATAATCAGTTAAATCTTTACCCTCTGCTGAATAAAAATAATAATTATTTCCATTCATTATAATTAACGTTGAGTCAATCTCATTTACAAGTGCCACATTAGAAAAATCATATGTATCGCCATAATCAATTTGGGCTGATGTTTGAGTAAATTTATTGCCGGTTAAATTATCGTTTTCGTCTAAATAATATAAAGCATAATTAATTGCTGAATAATTTACAAACACTTTATAATAAACGGTTGCATTCAATGCTTGCCCATCTATTTGAGCAGTAACTTTTATATAAATAACCAAAGTGTCAGGTGTATTTTTAAAAGTTAATTGATTTTGTGCATTTAAAGTCAAATAAGTTGCAAAAAGTGTGCCTGCTCCCGAATCTGTTGATTTTATTTCAACACCATTAACTGAAATTTTGTGTATTGAATAGAACAATGTATAATTTGTTGCATTTGTCCAGCCAATATTTTCATTTCCGTACTGGAACATAACTCTTTTTATATCAGTTCCGGCAATGCTGTTTGGCAAATATGATGCAATATTTTGATTGAAATCAATAACATTATTACCGTCCGTTGTTTTAAAGTAAATATACTCTGCCTCATCAGTTGCAATGCCATCACCGGCAGAAGTTCCAATGCCGTTTCCGTGTGGATAATATATATTAAGTCCTGAATTAGCAATTATGTAAATTCGATATGCCATAACTATCTGGTCACTTTTTAATGCTAAAAGCCAAACAAAATGATTTTCAGTTAAAGATTCTGTTTTTAGAATTGCTTTATTATGTGTATAACTTGCATAATTTGATGTGGTTAAAGAACTGAAATCCACTGTGCCATTTGCATTTTCATCAATAATTCTATACGAATAAGTACTTGAATTATTATACATATCAAGTGAAATCCCGTTTGATTTGTTTTGATTAATTTGATTTTCTTCCGAAAAGGCTGAGTTTTCACTAAACACACCGATAAATTCCTGATTAGGCGACCTAAATACCGCTGAAATTATATTATCATTTTCAATCAAAGTCCAAGTTGATGAAAGCGAGTCAAGCGAGAAATCATAAGTTGTGTTAAGCACTCCTATTCCATCAACTCTATAATAATAATATCCTGCGCCCTCGCCAATGATATGAGCAAGCAAATAAACACTGTCAATGCCAAAGTTTTTAAATGAATAATCATCTTCATTTAAATCCAGTGAGAAATTCACATTTAATAAAGAGGATTCTGTTCCGCTGTTATAAACGTCAGCAATTTGATTTTCTATTAAATAATCACTGTCTAACAAATAACCAATATCCGAGTTAGCGGAAGCCGTTGCCTCAGGATTTGTCGCAGAGCCTTCGTCATACTTTAAAAATCCTATGTTTAAAGGCGAGAATAAAACCGGATATGTTATTGTTCCAACTGAATTTGATAAATGCAAATAGTATCCGCTTGTATAAGAATATAAATTATCAACAATTAATTTCAAATCTGAAATTTGATAAACATTTTGCATTGCTGTTGGGCTGAAGTAAACGGTGTTAACATTCTCAAAAAGGAAAGAAATAAAAACCAAATCATATTGATTTAAAGAAACAAGCACCAAGTGAGTTTTTCCATTATAATCAGCAAAATAATTTTCATAATTCTGGCTTGATGAGTTTGCTTTCATATCGGTTGAAATATAAAGATTAATCTGACCAACAACCACATTTCCATATTCAACATTTAAAATCACAAGATAAGTTCCGGCAAGTGTTGCGCCTGAATTTAAACTTATTCCAAAGCCTTGCACAGTGAAAATATTTTCAATCGTTTCCAAGTTTCCGCTGTTATTTATCAAGAAGACTTGACTATGTTCAACTGGTCCATCGGAAACAGTTGCAATGTTCATTGTAATGCCTGCAATATTTATAATCTCATTGCTGACAATTCTTTGATAATCTTCACTTGTCAAAACCGGAACAACCGTGTCAGGCACTGAAAATTCAAGGTCTTTCTCTAAAAGATTTTCCTCAGAGTCAACGAGTTCCAAATTTGGATTTATATTTAAATTAATATTTCTTGAATAATCGTACGGACCTGTGTCTGTTCTTAATATAATTGTCTTCATTCCGAGTTCGCTATAATTATAATGAACCGTCAAAGTAATTTTAATTTCAAGTATGTTGTTTATTGTATATGAAGTCGAGTTGTTATCAAATAAAAAGTTGGTTGTTACATCACTTAAATAACTCAATATAAAGGTTTCATAAAGCATCATATTCAGAGTAATTTCAACAGCAACATCATTATCTGAAAAAATTCCATAATAAGTATTTTGATATACAAAATCACTTGCTCCCGTTTGGTCGGTTAGCACCCTATATGTTGAAGAAATGTTAGGTTTAATTGTAAGTTCAATATAAATTACTGTGCCAAGACCGGTGTCTGCAATAATGTTTAAAATAATATCAGTTCCAGTTGTTTTTAAAACTGAAATACTGGTATTATCCCCGCTTAAACTTAAATAACCGCTGTAAGAGGTCTCCCAATTAAGCGTTGTGAAGTTATATTTTATAACATTTTGAAGTTGATATATTGTGCCGTCGTTTGCTAAGTATTCAAATTTCAAAAGCCCGCCCGCTCCAAGAATTTGAATAACAGAACCACCCGCACCATAACGGGTTATTTTTGCAATATAATTGTTATTAACTAAATATTCTGAAGTTATATCCACATATTTTGATTCAAATGCACCTTCTCGCACATTTCCATCATTAAATTCAACATTACGAATTTCACCCGTATCGGTTTCATTAATATAAAGAGTTGACGTTAAAGGTAATTGAGCAGGAAGCAATGATGACGAGTAGTTTGTTACAGTTAAAATCTTGTTCGTTCCGCTTGATGCCACAGAATAATCGGTTGCCGGAATTTGAATTTCATTCCCGTATTTATCATAAAATTTTATAATAAAAGCACCATTTTCATCTAAAATTGTATTAGTTATATCTTCCCCACCAAGCATATATGCTGAATTTATTTCAGAAGCATAATATTTGTTTGCTTCAATCAAATCGCCTTGAATAATATCAACACTTTTTTCTATGGCATTATCACTACTGGTTATAACCGCAAATCCGGCTTCGTAAGCCTTTCCGTCATACACTTCAACTTTGATATAAGTTGAATTGCCCACAATATTAATATCGCTTAATTCAGACGGCAAATTCACTTCAGTTAAGAAAGTGCTTGAAATTTTTTCATTTGTTTTTTCATATATCAATTTGATATATAATTCAGTGTCAGTGTCACATTCAAGCGTGTATACATTAATCGGCAAAGTCCACGCTGAGCCCACAAGCACACCGTCTGATGATGATATTATCATACTTTGATCAATATTTTGCTCAAAATATAATATATTACTTACCAAAATGCCACTTAAAGTATAAGCTTGCAAATAAATCCTTTCCTGATTCCAAGCATTTACGAACAAGTTTATTTCATCTTGTATGTTCGTATGTTCATCTGCGGTAATTGTAATATCAACTGTGAAAACGATACCATTTTCATTCTGAACAAATGCAAGCTTATTAATATCAGTTAAGCCCTCTTCAGGTTGGTTTTTTAAATATGCCTCATCATTAATTGTTATTTCCGCGTTCAAGTTTTGAATTGTTTTATTAATATTTACAACCAATTCTTGATATGATTTAATTGCAGAACTTGGTTTTGTAATTGCAAAAATAATATATTTGTCATTTTCATCAAGCATTGGTCTGCCCAAATAATCAGTTTTAATAATAACTGCAATAACACAAACTGTCCCCGCGCCAAATGATTTTAAAATATCCCCATTAATTTCATACAAAGCATAAGGTATGTTATAACCTGTTAAATCATAATTAGATGCTGGTTGAACATTTTGAATAATGCTGTCAACTCCAGTGTCGTCGGTTGTAAAAGCCAAATACCTAACTGCCGTATATGTAGAATCAGAATTTTTAATTTCTATATTGTCTGACAAATTATATTCTTGATAATCCTTATCACCATTGTTTGCTGAATCAACAAAAATCAACTGAACATCTTCGCCATTTATCCATGATAAATTGGTTTGCACAACACTATCAGCCACCCATGCTTCTTCAACAGTGCGTAAAGTTGTTTCTACAAGTTCCTGAATAACATCATTTTTTTCGAACAACTTAACTTCAAATACATATTCTATGCTTTCACTTACAGCAATAACAGTCCAATAACTATTATCTACGTTTACTGGCACAAGTGTTGGCAAATAATATTTATCATATGTTGTGCCATAAGTTTCCGTAATCAGAACATAATTGTCACCAACTTTATAATATGCACCTTTGTTGCTTTGAGCATATATTGTTCCGTTGAAACTATATCGCACAGCAATTTCTGTGGTTAGAAGAACATATTGTTGCTCTGTGTTTTTGAAATATAAACCTTCGCCGGCTGAGTTCTCAGCATAATCAACTCTGTTGCTCTCAGTAAATAAAATTTCATTTTCTGTGGCTTCACGATAAATACCATTATCTTTAATCAATGCCCTTATTCCAACATCACTTATTTTACTTTGAATTGAAGAGTTGTCACTTGAAGAAATATTAATGCCCAAATTCGGCAATGTGCCTGCAGGATTATTTGCATAAATATAAGAAATGTCATTAAATTTAAGAGAATTCTTTATATCTGACTGAGAAATTTGAAAACCATTTACGGTTCGTTTTGTGAAGACCAAATTATCTGCAAACGATCTTCCTGCTGAGGTTTGATTCATATACCTTATTAAATCATCTTCAGAACTCCCCATCTCAACATAATAATTTTCAATTTTTGCAGAATAAAAACAATATGCATTTATTACAATGTTGTCAGAAGTTTTTAAAACATCAAAACCTTGAATATAAGGTGTTCCTGCACTTATCTTTTCATTCGTCATTGTTTCATTTTGTGCAATATAAGCGCCTAAATTTGTCGTTATGTCAAAAATTATCTTTTTTGTTTCATCTGTGCTGAATTTAAATTTGCTTGATTCCGGAAGAAATACTGCCTCAGCATAAAAACTATCACCTAAAGCAAAAGAATCCGTTTCATCTTGTGCGGTATCGCTTTTATAAGTTTTTATTCCAACACTTTCAACCGGCACGTCAACAAAAACATTACAGGAAGTATCAATTGTAAGTATTGACTCAGATTCTGCTGTTATTTCTGAAACTCCGCCCGTTATCCAATCTTTTAAAAGTTCACCATTATACTTTTTAACAAGTTCAACTGCAAATGGAGTGTCAAGCGTTACATTTTCTGGAATAATTATTACTCCATCGGTTATATATCCCTCATCATTTGCTTCGCCATCTTGATTACTAAGCGACAGTGTAATGCTATTTACATCAACATCTTCGGTTGAAGATGTAATTACCATCATAAAATTATTATCCACATAATATTCATTTAATTCAAAATGGATTTCTTCTGGTTTGACAGTGGGCTTGTTAAAAGTTCCAAATAACCACATAGTGCCCATGATAATACCAATCACACCAATAAGTGAGAAAAAACTAGTCAAAAAAATCTTAACAAACCTCATAAATTTCTCCTGCTTATATTATTTGCAAAATAAGTTAATTAATTATATATTTTTTTACAAATTAAGTCAAATAAAAATCCTTTTGGTCAAAATTTTTTTTATATAATCAAGAAAATTAAATATTTTTTAATAACATTATTATCATTTCAAATAAATTTTTACTATTATTTTAAGTATCTTATATAAAGTTTTTTTACTCTATATTAATATAAATTTTACAAACTTAATATGAAAGTAAATTAAAATAATATAAAACTTAAAATAATTAATAAAAAATATTAAATAATTGAAAAAAAATGAAATAAATTATAATTTTATTATAAAATAAATAAAAAAATAACGAATAATTCGTTATTTTTATTTTTCATTTATTATTTATTTAATTATTATGATTTTTTTTAATAAGTTACTTTTCAATCTAATAAAATTGTTTTTTCTTTAATAATTTAATTTCAAAGAATATTTTCTTTTGCCTCATCAATTTTTTCTTTACGCTCTATAATTGGCTGAGATTTTTCTGTTATATATGACTTACTTATTATAATTTTTTCAATGTCTGAATCGCTTGGCGTGTTGAACATTAAGTCCAGCATTGATTCTTCAAGAATTGTGCGAAGTCCACGAGCGCCCGTTTTTAATTCTAAAGCATTTTTTGCAACCGCGTTTATTGCTTCTGATTCAAAAACAAGTTCCACTTTGTCAATCTTGAACATCTTTTTATACTGCTTTATAATTGCGTTTTTAGGTTCTGTTAAAATTTTAATAAGTGCACTTTCGGTGAGCGGATTAAGCCCGACAACAACGGGAAGTCTGCCCACAAACTCCGGTATTAAACCAAATTTAATTAAATCTTGTGGCTGTAACTGTTTTATTAAATCAGTTTCATTTACATCTTGGTCGTTTGATTTCAATTTCGCATTAAATCCAATACTGCTTTCATTTATTCTTTTTTCAACAATTTTATCCAGCCCAACAAATGCACCACCGCAAATAAATAAAATGTTTGTTGTGTCAATTTGAATCATTTCCTGATGCGGATGTTTTCTTCCGCCTTGTGGCGGAACGCTTGCCATTGTGCTTTCAATAATTTTCAAAAGTGCCTGCTGAACTCCTTCGCCGGAAACATCTCTTGCAATTGAAACATTTTGCGTTTTTCGTGCAATTTTATCTATTTCATCAATATAGATAATTCCGCGTTGTGCTTTTGCAATGTCAAACTCAGCATTTTGAATTAGTTTTAATAAAATATTTTCAACATCATCGCCCACATATCCCGCTTCTGTTAAAGTTGTGGCATCAGCGGTTGCAAAAGGTACTTTTAAAATTTTCGCTAGAGTTTTTGCAAGCAAAGTTTTTCCAGAGCCCGTTGGACCAACCATTAAAATATTGCTTTTTTCAAGTTCCAATTCTCCGTCAATCGAGTTTTTATCCTTTTTTGCTGTAAGATTATAATTAATTCTTTTATAATGATTATAAACAGCAACGGAAAGCACACGTTTTGCCTCATCTTGTCCAATAATATACTCATTGAGTTCGTTCATAATTTGCCTTGGAGTTGGCAAATCTAAAATCGACTCAAGCACTGTTATCTTATCTTCCTTTATTATTTCCTTGCAGATTTCCACGCACTCATCGCAAATATAGCAACTGCCGTCAGGGCTTGCAATAAGCCTTTTTGATAAACCTTGCGGTTTTCCACAAAATGAGCAGGATAAATTGTTATTGTTCTCGCTTTTCAACATTAATTTCCTTTTTAATTATATAATATGAAAATCATTTAATTTGTTTTATTTTCGTATTTTAATTATTTAAATATATTTGGATTATTTATTTTTAATTAATCTAATCACACATATCTTTTGCAAGAAAAAATTATTTATTCTTTTTTCTTAGCGTTAATTTCTTTATCCCTTGTAATAAAAATTTTATCTATGAGTCCATATTCTTTCGCTTCATTTGCACTCATAAAATAATCTCTATCCGTGTCAACTTTAACTTTTTTAAGTGGTTGACCGCTTCTTTCGCTTAAAATTTGATTCAATTTTTCTTTGTTTTTTTCAATTTCTTTTGCACGAATAACAATATCGCTTGCCTGCCCGCCAATTCCTTGTGCGTGCGGTTGGTGTATCATAATTTGGCTGTTCGGAAGAGCATATCTTTTGCCCTTTGTTCCGCTTGTCAAAAGAAGCGCCGCGGCAGACGCAGCAAGTCCAATACAAATTGTTGAAACATCACATTTAATATAGTTCATTGTGTCATAAATTGCAAGACCGTCTGACACAACCCCTCCCGGGCTGTTGATATAAAAATAAATATCCTTGTCCGGATTTTTTCCTTCCAAATAAATAAGTTGGGCAATTATTGTGTTGGCAACACTATCATTAATTTCTCCGGTTAAGAAGATAATTCTATCTTCCAAAAGTCTGGAATAAATATCGTAAGACCTTTCTCCTGTTGATGTTTGGTCAATAACATAAGGTACAAGCATTTAAACCTCCAAATAATTATATTTTTATTATGCTTTCTCTATTTAAATTATTTTTAAAATTCAAATTAATCACTAATTTAATCTTTATAAAAAATTAAACATTTTAAAAATTTCTTATAATTTTTTATACATATTAAAATCACTTATGTATTTTTAGAAATTAAAATAATAAATTTAATCAACTGCAATAATTTAAATAATATTATTTTCTTTTCTTAAAAATTTAATAAGTTTATCCATAAGTATGCCATTTTCAAAGTATATTAACTCTCTTTCATTAAGGCTTTTTTTGTAATCTTCCGGCGATTTTTTATATTTTGAAGCGATTTCACTGATTTTCTCATCTAATTCAGTTTCTTTCACCTCTAAATTTTCAGTTTTTATAATTTTTTCAAGAAGTAATCTTGTCTTAACAGACTTGATTGCGTGCTCTCTTTGCTCTTCTCTTAATTTTTCAATAGTAAGCCCTGTTTGATTTAAATAATCCTGCAAAGTAAGACTTTGATAAGAAAGCCTTGTTTCAAAATCTTTAACAAAATCTTCAATCTGCAAAGAAACCATACTTTCAGGCACTTGTATTTCTGTTTCAGCCACAACTGCATCGATTATCCTATTATCTGTTTCTCTATTTAATTGAACTTCTAAACTTTCTTCCAAATGCTTTTTGATATCATTTTTATAATCAGCAAGTTTGTCAAATTCACTTACATTTGAAGCGAATTCATCATTCAACTCAGGCAACTGCTTTTCTTCAACCTTTTTCAGCGTAACTTTAAATTCAGCATTTTTGCCTTTCAACTCGGCTGAGAAATAATTTTCTGGAAAAGCAACTTTAACGATTTTAGTTTCTTCTGCTTCCATTCCAACAATCTGGTTTTCAAAATTATCTATAAAACTTTTTGAGCCAAGTTCCAAACGATAATTTTCAGCCTGTCCGCCTTCAAATTCAACTCCATCCGTGCTTCCAATGAAATCAATGGTAACAAAATCGCCCATTTTCGCTTTTCTTTGAACAATTTCAAATCTTGAAATTTTTTCTCTTTGCTGATTAATTTCTGCATCAATCTTTTCTTCGGTGACTTCGCCTTTGGCACTTTCAATTTCAAGCCCCTTATAAGTCCCTAAATTTATTTCAGGAGTGCCTTGCACTTTAACATTAATAACAACCCCGCTTTCATCGAATTTGCCAAGTTTGATTTCGGGCGAACTAACCGGCTCAATTTGAGTTTCTTTTGCAAGTAATTTTTCATATTGTTCGCCGAACGCAACATCAAGTGCGTCATCATAAAAAATGCTTGTCCCATAATTCTGTTCAATCACTTTTCTCGGGACTTTACCTTTTCTGAAACCGCTTACATTGAACTTACCTTTTGTTCTTTCATAAGCCATATCAACATAATCGTTCCATTCATTTTTATTAATTGTAATAACAATATTATATAAATTGTTATTTCCTTTTTCTATTGTATACATTTTTCCTCCCAATTTATTCTTTAGCACCCTATGCTAAAGAACCAGTAAATTTTAAATTATAAAATAATATATTCAAGTATTAAACATTTCTTGCCACTTAAAATTAAATAATTGCCAAACCAAATAATTTTGTTCGGCAATTTTTAATAACTGATCATCTCGTATAAGCATTACTTAAGCACAAAACTTTTGGCTTTTTTAAAATATTTCATTAAGAATTATTATAAGCAATGAAACTGCCAGACCGAACCAAAGTATGAAAAACAAAATTTTTTTCATCTTATCAGTTCTAAAACTTTTAACATATTCAGGATAAAATATTTTATCCTGAGAATCCAATTGGTTTTTGGTTACTTTGCCTTCATTATAACACTTCACAAGAAAAACTTCGTATTCGTTCTTTATTTCTTTTTTTATTTCATTATATTTGAAAATTTCCAGCACTGCCAGATTAACGAATATGAACAATAAACTTGCCATTGCAAAATATACAAACGGGTGCCAAGCAAATTGCAATAATAAAAACATTGCTGTTATAAAATATAAAACAATTCTTATAAATTTCAAACTTCTTTCTAAACTAATCATATTTTAATCCTGCCCGTTAATTTTTTTATACAATCATAAGTACAACTATTAATATCAATGATATGACATACATAATTGTATAGATTAAACTATGCTTTGCATTAATAAAATAAAAAGCATAAATTGCAGTTACTACATAAGCAATGCATTCAGCAATTAATCCCAATGCATTTACAAATTCCGGGCTACCACTGAACACTTGTTCAAACACAAGACGCAAAAGCAAAACCACTGCAATTGCAACGATGCCTATGAATGCAAGCATATTAACAAATTTTTTAAATTTTTGAGTATCAGCCATAATAAATCTCCTTTAAATAATTAGAATCTGTTAATTATACAATCAAAACATAAATTTGTCTAGTCTTTTTTTATTAAACTTAATTAGGATTTTGATTTCAAAGTATATATCTTTAGTGAGTGTCTAGAT
This sequence comes from Clostridia bacterium, assembly GCA_028694075.1. Classification (GTDB taxonomy): domain Bacteria; phylum Bacillota; class Clostridia; order Christensenellales; family UBA1242; genus UBA5489. The sequence goes on along the minus strand of JAQUUD010000002.1, from coordinate 18,884 downwards.
TTAGATTTTTAAGTTTTTTATATTCTATTCGAAAAACTCCTGCTTTAAAAATATATTTTATTAATAAACTTTGATTATAAGTTTTAATTCTTAATTTTTTTGCATAGTCCTCAATTTGTCGAGAAGATATTTGAAATAAGGTGGAACAGGGGTTTCAAAAGTTAACTGTTTTTTTGTAATCGGGTGCATAAATTCTATATGATAAGCGTGAAGATATTGTCCCAATGATTTTGGCGATGTTTTTGAAATCAATTTGCAAATACTTCCGCCATAATCAACATCTCCAAGAATTGAATGATGTAAAAACTCTTTGCAATGCACTCGGATTTGATGAGTTCTGCCCGTTTTTAAATTAAATTCAACCAAACAATTATGCTCAAATCTTTCAAGCACCTTAAACTCTGTTATTGCTTTTCGCCCAACATTTAAATCCGCACTTGTTGTCATTAAAGTTCTTTTTTTAGAATTTCTAGTTATATTTATTTCAATTCTTCCAACATCTTGCTTTATGTTGCCTTCCAAAATTGCAAGATATTTTCTAATGCAAGTTTTATTACTGATTTGTTCGGCTAAAATTCTATGCGACTTGTCATTTTTTGCAACCAGCATCAACCCCGAAGTGTTCTTATCAAGCCGATGAACAATTCCCGGACGAAGAACACCGTTTATTCCGCTTAAATCCTTGATATGATAAAGCAAGGCATTAACCAGCGTTCCGCTGTGATTTCCGTTTCCAGCGTGAACAACAATGCCTTGTTGCTTGTTTATAACTGCCAAATCACTGTCTTGATAAACTATTTCCAAAGGCAAATTTTCAAGTTTGGAATTAGGCTTTGAATTTTCTGGCACTACAATTTCAATAATATCATTTTGCTTTAAAACAGTGCCACTTTTTTTGATTTCGCCATTATGCAAGATATTTCCGCTTACAATTAAATTTTTAATGTATGATCGAGAAAATTCAGGATTTTTTTCAAGCATAAACAAATCTAGTCTTTTACCTTTATCCTGTTCGCTTGAGAAAAGTTTTTTATTTTTCAAATTAATTCCACACTCATTTTAATTAAAATTTTATTTATGGCACTCATTCAATTTTTGTCTTATTTTCTGATTTTTCAGTTTTATTTTCTGATTTCCCAATATTATTCTCTGATTTTTCAGTTTTGTTTTCTGATTTTCCAAGATTTTTTTGTTCATCTTCAATTTTAGCATTTCGAACTTCTTGATATGGAATTCTGATAGCCACAAACATAAAATAATATAGCATAATAATGACTCCAATGGTCAACAAAAGATCTGCCATATTAAAAATTGGAGAACCTAAAGAAGGCAAACAGTCAATTCTTACAAAGTCTCTAACATATCCCAAAAATATCCTGTCAGCAAGATTCCCCATGCCTGCCCCTAAAGCAATACCCATACCAATTGTAAACGAATAAGTTTTATTATAACGCCAAAAATAAACATATATCAAAAAACAAAGTACAAGAAATGAAGCATTCGTTAAAAAGGCATTATATCCATGCAAAGAGCCCATAACTCCGCCATAATTCCTTGCAGAACTAATACTTAATATATCTTCTATTAAAGTAAAATATTGATTTGTGAAAATATTTTTTGTAACTATATCAAAAGTTAACGAAAAAATCACTAGCGAAATATAAATTATAAGATGTTTGCATTTATTATAATCATATACTCTTTTTCTTATAAATGTTTCGTCAAATTTTTTTATCATTTATTATACTTCACTTTTAATTTTATTTATTGGCTTTTATTTCTTAAATTACTTTATTTAAATTTTACTTTTTTACTACTTAAATAGTATCACATTTAAAATTTTTATATTGGTTAACAATAATGGTTCTCAATATTATTTTTTTTCAACCCGTCATTTTTAACAGTTAATTTGAATGTTGTTTTTTCTATTTTTTCAACGCTGGCATCTAAGCAATAACAATAACCAAATATAAAATCTAAGCCCCTTAAAAAATCTGTTTCTTTTAATTCAGCAAGATTTATTATAACATTGTTCCCGTTTTTTAAAACATTCATTGCACTTTGAATTTCTGTTTGATTTTTTGGTTTTAAATTGAAATATTCAATTTCTGATGTTTCGCTTGACAAAATGAAAAAATCTTTTTTTACACTTCTTGTCGGTTTCTTCGCAATTGGATTAAATGAATTCTCAGCATTTTTTATTATCTTTGACTTATTATTAACTGTTTCATCTTCTTCAACATCAAAGCCCAAAAAACCTAAAATTTTATCAAATATTTTCATATGTAAGTTAACCCCAAATTTTTCTGATAAATTGTGACACTTTGTTAACACAATATTAACACAAAAAATTGAACTAATCAACTTAATTGTGAAATTTAATAAATTTGTATGAATTTTGTAAGTTTTAAACAAATTTACTGAATACTATAACTAATTGTAATTTAATATTCAAAAAATCGATAAATATAATAATCTGTTAATTGTAAAATATTGTTAAAATAATTTAGTGGAAAATATAAAGGCAAAGTCTGATTAACTTTGCCTTTTTGATTTATCTGACTTTTAGAAATTTTGAAAATTTATTTCATTATTTAACGCGAAACGCTGATTATTAATACATATCAGTTGCTGGAATGGAAGGCATTGATTTATGATCTTCTGGATCCGCTTCCGCAACCAAACATTCTGTTGTCAAAAGTGTTGCAGCAACACTAGCGGCATTTTCAAGAGCCGATATTGTGACTTTAGCGGGGTCAATAATTCCGCTTTCAAGCATATCAACATATTTCATATTTAATGCATCAAAACCATAATTTAATTTATCTTTGTTTGCATAAATATTATTTAGCACAACACCTGCATCAACACCTGCGTTTGTAACAATTTGACGAATTGGCTCTTCAATTGCCCGAAGCACAATTTTTGCACCTGTTTTTTCATCGCCGTCCAAAGCCTTGATAAGTTCTTTAAGTTTATCAGATGTTTTGAGTAATGCCACACCACCGCCGGGGATAATTCCTTCGGCAGTCGCTGCTTTTGTTGCTGAAAGAGCATCTTCAATTCTAAGTTTTTTCTCTTTCATTTCAACTTCGGTTGCACTGCCCACGCTGATGACAGCAACGCCACCGGAAAGTTTTGCGAGTCGCTCCTGAATTTTTTCTTTTTCATAATCACTTGTTTCATCTTTTAATTGGTTTTTAAGAATATTTGCCCGTTCCTTAATTGCTTTTGAATTTTCTTCCCCGTTAATAATTGTTGTGTTATCTTTATCAACTTTAACAAATTTTGCTCTGCCTAGTGCAGACAAATCCGTGTTTTTAAGTTCAAGTCCCAGTTCTTCGCTGATAACTTTTCCGCCTGTCAAAATTGCAATATCTTCCATCAAATTTTTTCTGTTATCACCGAAACTTGGGGCTTTAACAGCAACACAATTAAAAGTGCCTCTTAATTTATTTAATATTAGGGTTGCCAAGGCTTCGCCTTCCACATCATCAGCAATAATAACAAGTTTTTCGCCGGTTTTAACAATTTGTTCCAAAATCGGCAAAATTTCCGTTATTGATGAGATTTTTTTATCAGTGATAAGTATGTAAGGGTTTTCAAGTTCTGCAATCATTTTATCTGTGTTTGTGCACATATAAGCAGAAAGATATCCGCGGTCAAACTGCATTCCTTCAACAACATTAAGTTCAGTTTTCATACTTTTGCTTTCTTCGACAGTTATAACCCCATCGGCCCCAACCTTTTTGATTGCTTCGGCTATAAGGTCGCCAATTTCTTCATCGCCTGCTGAAATGCTTGCAATTTGTGCAATTTCTTTTGGTGTTTCCACTGGTTTAGAAATACTTCTTAATTCTTTAACACAAATTGCAACCGCTTTTTGAATGCCTTTCCTTAATATAATAGGATTTGCTCCCGCAACAAAGTTTTTATTTCCTTCGTGAATTATTGCCTGAGCCAAAACCGCAGCAGTTGTTGTGCCGTCGCCGGCAACATCATTTGTTTTAACGCTAACTTCTTTAATAAGTTGAGCACCCATATTTTCAAAAGGGTCTTTGAGTTCAATTTCTTTTGCGATTGTAACGCCGTCATTGATTATTAGCGGTGTTGAATATTTCTTTTCCAAAACAACATTTCTGCCTTTTGGACCAAGCGTTACTTTCACGGTATCGGCCAAGATATTAACGCCTGTTTCAAGTGCTTTTCTTGCCTTTTCGCCATAAATAATTTTTTTTGACATGTTTTTTTAATCTCCTTGTTTTGCATAAATATTATTTTTTATATTAATTTTACTTTTTATATTCTATTAAATTCTGTTGTTATTTTCAATAAAAATTTAATCAGCGAAATTTCAATTTGCCGATTAGTTTTAATACTATTCAATAACTGCTAAAATGTCGGTTTGTCTTACAATAATATAATCCTTGCCATCAATTTTAATTTCAGTTCCGGCAAACTTAGTATATAAGACTTTATCTCCACTTTTCACTTGTATTTTGCTTTCCTTTCCATCTATACTGCCACCCTCGCCAATACTGACAACTTTTGCCATTTGCGATTTCTCTTGTGCCACTTCCGGAAGCATAATTCCGCTAGCAGTTTTTTCTTGAGCCTTATCAGGGCTTAAAACGACTCTATCATAAAGTGGTTTTATTTTCATATTCCAATACCTCCTATATTTTGATAAGCATAATTATATATTTAACTTTTTAAATTGTAAAGCAATCCGGCTAAACTTTTTTCATACTTTGCACGCTTTCTACATAAACATACATAAAAAAGCATAATTCGGGAGGCGGAGTTTAACTCAAAAATGTCAAGAAAGAATAAAGAAAAATTAAGCAAAGCAAAAGGCGGAAAATTTTTTGTGATTTTTTCCTGTTTTATTAGTATTGCTTTATGTGTTGCTCTAGCAGATTTATTTTCCACTTTTATTACTGTTGGTTCATTTGCAGGTGTTAACGGCGGAAAAATAAATGCTTATTCTATATATGCTGTTGAACTTCATCAAAGTTCCATAAAATCTTCGGCATTAGAGCAGGCTACTGTTGTAAAAAAAATAGGCGGGGCTGGATATGTTTGGGAAAGCGAAGGCGTGTTTTATGTTATTGCAAGTGCCTATATTGAAGAAAATGATGCAACAAAAGTCAAGGAAAATTTGATTGAAAGCGGATACACTGCCGAAATTTTAAAAATTGATTTTTGTGAAATTTCAATCGGGAGAAATTACTCGGCAGAAGAATTATCGGCACTAAGCAGTGCATTAAATTTATTTAAAAACACTTATAAAAATCTTTATGACATATCAATAAGTTTGGATACATTAATTTTAACTGAAACACAGTGCAGGCTGGAAATCGCAAACATTCAAAGTGATGTTAGCAAAAAAAAATCAGACTTTGAAGCCCTGTTTAATTCTAAATTAACTCCTAATTTACTTCAAATAAAACTTTCAATGAATTCATTAAGCACGCTAATTCAACAGTTAATTGATTATGTTGAAACCACTACTCAACCGTTTGGTTCCAAAATGAAATATAATTATATGGAAATTTTATTATTACATAAAACGCTTTCATTGCAACTAACAAATTTATAATTTTTTTATGTAATTAGGCATAAAAAACCATCTAATTTATTATTAAATTAAGAAGAAAATTATTAGAAAATCGCAAACAAAAAAATAAAGAAATTATTTTAAATAATTTTTTATTTTCTTATTCGGATAATAATTAAAATAATCCAAAAATTAAATTTCCTTGCAACACAAACAAAAATTAGAAGATTTGAATTAATTTTTGAAATTATTTTAATAACTGAAAAAAATTGTCTCGCGGTTACATTCTTTTCATTATATGAGGAATGCGTTCGGCTAATAATGCAATAAATTCGCTGTTACAAGGCTTTTCAGTTTCTTGGTAGATGTTCAAATTAAAAATTTTATTAAGACCAATAATTCGATTTTTACTCCAAGCAACTTCGATCGCGTGTCTGATACCGCGTTCAACATTAGCAACTTTTGTGTCATACTTATTTGCGATTGTTGGATATAATTCTTTTGTTATGCAGGATAACACACTTGGTTTTTCAATAACCAGTTTAACTGCTTCACTGATATAGGCAGACCCAATAATATTTGCTGGAATTCCAATACTAATTGTTATATCTGAAATTATTTCATCCAACGACTTAGCTTGCGTGACCATCTTACCTCCTTCTAAATTTTTTTTAATTGCAAGTCAAAAAATAATTTTATACAAATTTTTCACAAGAAAAAATAAGTTAAAAATTTGAAAGATTAAATAAAAAATACAATAAATTTCAAGCATTTATTTTACTAAATTTTAATCTTTGTTAAATTATAACATAATATTGTACAAATAATCAAATAATTTCAATAAATATTCTCAATTTTTTACAAAAATATTGAAAATTCTTAAATTGTGTAGAAAATACGCCACTTTTCATATATTAAGCAATAAAAACAAATATGAAAAATCATTTATTTTGATTTTTTTAATTATTTTATATCATTTAAATATATAAACTATTTTTAAGTTAAAAAAATCAGATATTTAAAAAATTAACTTATAACATCTGATTTAAAAATAATTCAAAATTTAAACAAAAAAGATTAAACTTGCAATAATTATTTGAGATAAATAATGAAGTATGGAACTTACAATCTGCAAATTCTTGAACTTTTTCCCGCCGAACAAATTATAAAGCCACAAAATATCGGCCGTTAATAAAACAGCAAACCCGATTAATGCAAGCAAATTTACAAGGCTGAAACTTTCAAGTATTATTTGAAAAATGCACTGACCGAAAATTGTGCCAAGAATTATTGCATAAACAGGAAAAACCCATTTATATTTTATGGTTTCAATTTTAAATATTTTATCTGAAAAGACCGCAAGTATTGTAAAAATTATGCCTAAAATAAAACCATATAACCAAGTTACCGTTGTGATGTGAACAATAGCAATCAAGAACATAAAATAACTTACAATTTTAGCAGAAAATACAACTTTTTCAATTTGTTTGGCTTTATCCGTTCCAATGTAGCAAAAAAAAATGTCACCCAGCAAACCGGCAACCAGCCCGAGCAAAATCAACCCTTCAAACAAAGCCGATGAGCCTTCATTCAAAGCGAAAGACATTATCGCCAAGTATATAATAACAAAATTTATTATGCTTTTTGAAATTAAACCGCTTAAAGGATTTTTATCATTTCTCCATAAAACCGTTATGGTTGCGGAAAAAATTCCAATAATTGCGAGAATTATAATATACAAAAGTGGCGTCATAATTGCTCCTTTAAAAATTATTTTTCTAGATTTAGTACTTTTTTATTAATGCTTTTGTTTTATTTTTTTATTATCAAAAATTTTTTAACAAATACTTTTTAATCATATTTATTAGAATAACATTAACAAGTTATATTATTCACTATTTCAAAAAATAACATATGGAAATATGCACATTTTATATTTTTTTAGTATCTTTTAATGTTGCTGTTCTGTTAAAAACTATGTTTTGCTCTGTGCTGTCACTGTCTAAACAGTAATAACCATTTCTAATAAACTGATATCTTTCTTTAAAATCAAATTTTATTCCGCTTTCAACATATGCGTCTTTAATTATTTGTAAAGAACTCGGATTAAATTCAAAATCGCCTAATTCATTTTTATCTTCCAGTGTTAAGTTTTCAAACAATCTGACTTCAACTTTTTGAGCATATTTGCCACTCAACCAATGAATTGTTGATTTAACTTTTATATTGCTTCCATTTTCGCCAGATTTGGTGTTTTTATCATATGTTGCATATATACAAGAAACATTCCCATTTTCATCTTTATCAAAACTAGTACATTCAATTATATAAGCACTTTTAAGCCGAACTTTATTCCCTACGAAAAGCCTGTGGAAACCTTTTTCAGGATTTTCCATAAAATCTTCCCTCTCAATAAATAATTCTTTGCCGAACTTATAATTTCTGTTTGTGGTTTGTTCATTTTGCGGATAATCTTGCAAAATAATATCTTCCTCTTGATTTTCCGGATAATTTGTGATTATTAATTTCAAGGGCCTAACAACCGCCATAATTCTCTTTGAAATTTTATTTAAGCCATCTCGAACAAAATGGTCAAAAAAACTCATTTCACAAACTGTTGTTGTTTTACTTACACCCGCTTCTCTTGAAAATTCCAACAAACTTTGCGGAAGAACACCTCGCCTTTTAAGCCCACGCAAAGTATAAATTCTTGGGTCATCAAATCCGCTAATTTTGCCTTCGCTTACAAATCGCTTAATATTACGCTTGCCAATAACAACGCCTTTTATTGTCAAATTTGAATATTCAATTTGCTTTGGTCTTGTTGAAAGCCCGCTGTTTTCCACAACCCAATTATAAAGCGGTCGATGATCTTCAAATTCCAGCCCGCAAATTGAATGTGTAACGCCTTCAAGTGCATCATCTAAGGGGTGTGAAAAATCATAACTTGGATAAATATTCCAAGATTTCCCAATTCTTTGATGAGTATTATATTGAATTCTATAAATAACAGGGTCCCGCATATTAATATTCGGGCTTGACATATCAATTTTTGCTCTTAAACAACAAGCCCCCGCTTCAAACCCGCCGTTTTTCATTTTTTCAAAAAGTTCTAAATTTTCTTCTATGCTTCGGTTGCGATATGGACTGTTAACACCCGGCTCACTTAGTGTTCCACGATATTTTGAAAGTTCATCAGGAGATAAATCACAAACAAATGCTTTGCCATCTTTTATAAGTTTTACTGCAATCTCATAATTTCCTTGAAAATAATCGGTTGCATAAAAAATATTTTTATAATCGAAACCCAGCCAATGCACATCATCTTTTATTGAATCAACAAATTCTTGTTTTTCTTTGGTTGGATTTGTATCATCAAATCTTAAATTGCAAATACCGTTAAATTTTTCAGCAATGCCATAATTAAGCATAATATTCCTTACATGCCCGATATGCAAATAACCGCTTGGTTCTGGCGGGTGTCTTAATTGCACTTTTTTAACAATACCTGCTTTTAAGTCTTTTAAAATAATATCTTCAATAAAATTAGCAGGTTTTATGTCATCTAATTTCATAACTTCACCTTGTTTTATTAATTAAAATATTATATCATATAAATTATAAAAAGTATAGCGGAACAGTTTATATAATTGATACTTTTATTTTTTTTGAACACATAAATATCATATGAGCATTAAAATTAATTAAGTGTATGATCGATAATGCTGGTAAATTTAATAGATTTGTGTTATAATAATAATTAGTTAAATAAATTTGTTATTTTGTATGGAATGCCGTTTTTGGCATTTCCGAATTTGAGAAACTCAAATCAATTCAAAGTTTCTAAAAGCGGGTTTTTTTAGTCCATAATTTAGGGAACTTCACAAATAAAGCAAATTTCAATTATAAAAATTCAGGAGTTATTAAAAATGATGCAGGCTATTAATATATCATTAAGATATGGCGACAGAGTGCTGTTTAAAGAAGTAAACTTAAAGTTTACAAAAGGCAATTGTTATGGAATAATTGGGGCTAACGGCTCTGGAAAATCAACCTTCTTAAAAGTTTTATCTGGCGAGATAGAACCAAACAAGGGCGAAATTTTCATTTCTCCAAATGAGCGTCTTAGCGTACTCGTACAAAACCAAAATGCATACGACTCAAACACAGTTTTAGAAACAGTGATGTTAGGGCATAAAAAATTATCCGAGATTGAGAAATTGAAAAACGAACTTTACAGCAAATCAGACTTTTCAGATGCAGATGGAATAAAGGTTTCCGAACTGGAAGAAGAATATGCCTTGCTTGGGGGCTGGGAAGCAGAAAGCGAAGCCAAAACATTACTCAAAGAAATTGGCATAGATGAAAAGTATTTTGATAAATTAATGGCTGACATCGACCCAAAACATAAAGTCAAGGTTTTATTATCTCAAGCACTTTTCGGAAATCCTGATATTTTGGTTTTAGATGAACCAACCAACAATCTTGACTTCAAAGCAGTTCGCTGGCTGGAAAATTTTTTATTAGATTTTGAAAACACTGTGATTGTTGTCAGCCACAACCGCCATTTTCTAAACAAAGTTTGTACGCATATATGCGATGTTGATTATAGTGAAATTAATATGTTTCTTGGCAATTATGATTTTTGGTACGAAACAAGTCAACTGCTTTTAAGACAAACAGCCGAACAAAACAAGAAATCTGAGCAACGAGCAAAAGAACTAAAAGATTTTATAGCAAGATTTTCAGCGAACGCATCAAAATCTCGTCAAGCAACTTCACGCAAGAAGGAACTTGAAAAACTAACAATCGAAGATTTTAAACCATCAAACAGAAAATATCCTTATATTGACTTTAAATTCGAACAAGGCATCGGCAAGGAAATTTTGATTGTTAAGAACTTAACCAAACACGGATATTTTAATAATATTTCCTTTTCAATAAATCCTGAAGATAAAATTGCAATTATTTCAAGCAATGCCTTGGCGGTTACGATGTTTTTTGATATTCTTTCAGGCAGAGAAACAGCGGATAGTGGCAATATTCACTGGGGTAAAACAATTAAATTCAGTTATTTGCCACAGGACAACCGTGAATATTTTGAAAACAACAAGAATTCAATTGCAGACTGGTTAAGACACTTCTCAAAAGACCAAACAGAAATGTATATTCGTGGGTGGCTTGGGAAAATGTTATTTTCTGGTGACGAGGCATTGAAGCCTGTAGATGTTCTTTCTGGCGGAGAGCGCGTGAGATGTATGCTTGCAAAATTAATGCTTGAAAACGGAAATTTTTTAATGTTGGACGAGCCGACTAATCACTTAGATTTGGAAAGCATTTCTTCATTAAATAAAGGAATGATAAACTTTAAAGGACCTTTAATATTTTCCAGTCACGATTTGGAACTTGTTGAAACAGTTGCAAACCGTATTTTTGATTTAGTTGATGAAAACACTTTCATAGACAAAGCCGGAGTTTTAAAAGTATAACAGATATTAAAACGCATTTTAGAAAAAAATTAGCGAATCTTTTCGTTAATTTTTTTATACTCGCAAATTCTTTATTTTGGCATTAATCTTACCTTTTTATTACAATTTTTTATAAAATCAATTATAATATTTGATAATTCAATTTCTTTTTCTTGGTAAGTATGTCCCGTATTGTTTATTACTTCCATTTTATTATTTTTATTTTTGGTGTTTTCGTTTATTAACAATAAATGTTTTTTGGCATCTTGGTTGGCAAACCAATCTTTTTCACCAATGACAAATAATCCTTTTATATTGATTTTTTTTAAATCAAAACATTTTCCATTTTTTTGATATATTGGAAAATGATTTGGTAAATTCATAAAATCAATAAAACTTCTTGCACAAAAAACATTATAATCATCAAACATTACTGAAAGTATTTTTTCAGGTTGATTGTTTTCTATATGTTTTTTTGCTTCAATCAATAATCTTGGTATTTGTTCTTTTTCTTTATCGCTTTGCATACTTAAATCAACTGGCGAAAGCAGGATATAATTATCAACCACCGAATTATTTTTATTGCTTAAATAATTAATCACTTTACTAGCACCTAAACTATGTCCTCCCAATACTATTTTTTTATAACCTAAACTTTTAGCATAATTTATCCAAGCATCAATATCATCAAACCAATCTTCAAATAGTTCAAATGAAAATCCACATCTTTTAGTTCCATTAATTTTATGAGGTAAATCTATAATGTGAAAGGAACCACTGTTATGTGCACAAATATACGAAATTCTTTGTTCTTCCAATTTATCGCCAATCACCTGCAAAAATTTATTCTCAAAAATATTTCCACAAGTGCCAGGAGTTAATATAACACAAACATCTCTATAAGTTTCGCCATAAAAACAACCATAAAGCGTTGTTCCAGTTATTGTATCCACATTTATTATTCTCATATTTTTATTATAACATTTATTTTATAAAAAATAAATATGAATAATAATTTATACAAAAGAAATATGCTATCCATAATAGTGAACTTCAAAAGATTTCAATTCTGAAATCTTTTGGGACCCCTTTATGTTGACTGGTAACGGTCCGATTTTTCAAAATATATGAAAAAAGCACCTTGCGGTGCTTTTAATTTGTTTACTCAGCAATGCCCTATTTTCCCGGACCGTTACCAGTCAAGTATTGTCGGCGAAAAGAAGCTTAACTTCTGTGTTCGAAATGGGAACAGGTGGGACCTTCTCTCTATCGTCACTAAATAAGTTTAATCAATATTGTTTTAATTTTGCAATCAATTCAATATAAATTATTTGTATTTTTAGCCTTAATTAATCTTCAATTTTTAGTTTGCACTTCAAATTTCAAATTAATTAATGTTATTTTCAAATTTAAAAAATAGTTCTTTTAATTGCATATTTTTAGAGTAAATCTTTTTTATTTTATTATATAAGTTGGAAAATTCTAAGAAGAACGTATTTAAACGTTCATTTGAATAAGTCCTCGACCTATTAGTATCGGTCAGCTACATGCATTACTGCACTTCCACCTCCGACCTATCAACCTTGTTGTCTTCAAGGGGTCTTACTAACATAAATGTTATGGGATATCTAATCTTGAAGCAGGTTTCACGCTTAGATGCTTTCAGCGTTTATCCTTTCCATACATAGCTACCCTGCCATGCCACTGGCGTGACAACAGGTGCACCATTGGTATGTTCACTCCGGTCCTCTCGTACTAGGAGCAACTCTTCTCAAATATCCTACGCCCACGATAGATAGAGGCCAAACTGTCTCACGACGTTTTGAACCCAGCTCATGTGCCACTTTAATCGGCGAACAGCCGAACCCTTGGGACCTTGTACAGCCCCAGGATGTGACGAGCCGACATCGAGGTGCCAAACCTCCCCGTCGATGTGAACTCTTGGGGGAGATAAGCCTGTTATCCCCGAGGTAACTTTTATCCGTTAAGCGACGGCAATTCCATACTCTACCGCCGGATCACTAAGCCCTACTTTCGTATCTGCTCCACTTGTAGGTGTTGCAGTTAAGCTCCCTTATGCCTTTACACTCTATAAAGATGGTTTCCAACCATCTTGAGGGAACCTTTGGGCGCCTCCGTTACTCTTTGGGAGGCGACCGCCCCAGTCAAACTGTCCATCAGACACTGTCTGCTAGCAGGATTACTGCCTAGCGTTAGAACTTCAAAATTCAAAGAGTGGTATCCCAACGTTGGCTCCACAACGGCTAACGCCATTGCTTCAAAGCCTCCCACTTATCCTGTACATTAAATTTCAAAATTCAATGTCAAATTACAGTAAAGCTCTACGGGGTCTTCTCGTCTAGTCGCGGGTAATGCGCATCTTCACGCATAATTCAATTTCACCGGGTCCCTTGTTGAGACAGCGCCCAAGTCATTACGCCATTCATGCGCGTCAGAACTTACCTGACAAGGAATTTCGCTACCTTAGGACCGTTATAGTTACGGCCGCCGTTCACTGGGGCTTAAATTCAAAGCTTTGCCTTAAAGGCTAACCTCTCCTCTTGACCTTCCAGCACCGGGCAGGCGTCAGCCCCTATACTTCATCTTACGATTTAGCAGAGACCTGTGTTTTTGGTAAACAGTTGCTTGGGCCTTTTCACTGCGACCAACCTTTCGATTGGCACTCCTTCTCCCGAAGTTACGGAGTTATTTTGCCGAGTTCCTTAACAAGGGTTATCCCGTTCGTCTTATGATTCTCTCATCGTCCACCTGTGTCGGTTTGTGGTACGGGCACCTATAACCTACCTAGCAGCTTTTCTCGCCAGTGTGAATTCGCGGACTTCGTTACTAAATTTCACTCCCCATCATCACCTAGGGTTATGCTCAAAACGTACTTCACTATTTTGACCCCTCATGATTTGGCCACGACTTTCCATCATCGTGTTCCCGCTATCCTACTGTGTCACTGCATCGGCTCTTTGTCGGTTATCGGTGGTACTGGAATATCTACCAGTTTGTCATCGCCTACGCCTTTTGGCCTCAGCTTAGTCCCCGACTTACCCTGGGAGGACAAACCTTCCCCAGGAAACCTTAGACTTTCGACGGTGCGGATTCTCACCGCACTCTCGCTACTCATGCCGGCATTCTCTCTTGATTACAGTCCACTGAACCTTCCGGTTTCAGCTTCTGCCCGGTAATCATTGTTCCTCTACCGATTTGCTTAATAAAAAGCAAATCCCTAAACTTCGGTGATAGGTTTTAGCCCCGTTGAATTTTCGGCGCAAAATCACTCGACCAGTGAGCTATTACGCACTCTTTAAATGAGTGGCTGCTTCTAAGCCAACGTCCTGGTTGTTTTAGCAATTTCACATCCTTTTCCACTTAACCTATACTTTGGGACCTTAGTTGTAGATCTCGGTTGTTTCCGTCTCGGCAATGAAAGTTATCTCCCACTACCTAACTCCCTGTCATCAATTAACTGGTATTCGGAGTTTGATAAGGTTTGGTAGGCGGTGAAGCCCCCTAGCCTATTCAGTGCTCTACCCCCAGCAATCTTTTAAACAGAGGCTAGCCCTAAAGCTATTTCGAGGAAAACCAGCTATATCCAAATTCGATTGGAATTTCTCCGCTATCCACAAGTCATCCCCGCATATTTCAACAGGCGTGGGTTCGGACCTCCACGATGTGTTACCATCGCTTCATCCTGCTCATGGATAGGTCATCTGGTTTCGGGTCTACTTATTACAACTATATGTCGCCGTTTTCAGACTCGCTTTCGCTTCGGCTCCGTGACTTAATCACTTAACCTCGCTATAACAAGTAACTCGCCGGCCCGTTCTACAAAAAGTACGAGATCGCTTTCGCTCTCTCTGATTGTAAACATACGGTTTCAGGTTCTCTTTCACTCCCCTTCCGGGGTTCTTTTCACCGTTCCTTCACGGTACTATGCACTATCGGTCACTGGGTCGTATTTAGCCTTACGAGATGGTCCTCGCTCATTCACACCGGATTTCTCGTGTCCTGTGCTACTCTGGATACCTCAAAGTCTTGTTAACATTTCGAATACGGGACTATTACCCTATATTGTCTAACTTTCCAGAAATGTTCTTCTATGTTAACATAGTACTTGTGTTTGAGGTCCTAACCCCTAAGTTATTGCTAACTTAGGTTTGGGCTCTTGCAATTTCGCTCGCCACTACTTTCGCAATCGTTTATTTACTTTCTTTTCCTCCGGGTACTAAGATGTTTCAGTTCCCCGGGTTCCCTTCATAACACTATTTAATTCGTGTTAAGATACTACCCTATTAGGGGTAGTGTGTTCCCACATTCGGACATCTACGGATCACAGTTCATTAGCAACTCCCCGTAGCTTATCGCAGCTAGTCACGTCCTTCTTCGGCGCCCAGTGCCAAGGCATCCACCATATGCTCTTTGTAACTTAATCGGATTCTTAGCATTTTCGCTTATTTTTAAAAAAAAGACTTTCAGAATAAAATTGAATATAAAGAATTACATTACTCTATATTACTGATATTTGATATCTAAAATATGCAATTGTCAATGTACTATTTTTTTAAGCGTTACTCTATAAAAGCATCAGCTTCTTATAGGGCAACGGTGTTATAATACCACACTCGAAAACCAATGTCAACACTTTTTTTAAAGAAATTTACAAAATATCAAAAAATTTTTAAAAAATGCGTAAACAAAATGAAAAATGACGAATTACGACTTGTATATCTTCATTTTCTGACTTGCAGGTTAACTATTACATCTTGACGCAACAGTTTCTTAAAAATAAAAAAGACAGTTCTATAACTGTCTTATAATATTATAATAATCATTTATCTTTAACTAAGTCTATGTTCATTGCTTATTTGTTGAATTATTTTGTTAATTCAATATTTCGCCTTTTATCTTTTTCTATTTTTTGACTATGAGATTTAAAGTGTTCTTGATTGAGTTTAATAATTGGCGAATAATTAAAAGGGTTCTTAATATCTGGAGTTTTAATTTGCACTAACTTTAACCCTATTCCTAGTGCTATCAAATCCGCAACCGCATAAAAATCGCCCCACTTTTTGCCATTTTGATTGGTTTGCATAATACTTGCACTTGATAAATTTTCTTCTGTCCATATCAGTTGTCTGAAAAAACCTTCTATTATTTCTCGATTGCCTTCTAATTCATTAGCACTAAAATAATAAATATTTGATTCAGATATGACCATTTTAAAATCTTTATCAGTGG
This sequence comes from Clostridia bacterium, assembly GCA_028694075.1. Lineage (GTDB taxonomy): Bacteria > Bacillota > Clostridia > Christensenellales > UBA1242 > UBA5489. The sequence goes on along the minus strand of JAQUUD010000002.1, from coordinate 2,606 downwards.
GTGAAGAGTTTTTTTTACCAAAATTATATTGGCATTCTTTTTTAACACTGAAAACATTTAAAGCTGTTAATTCTATCATAACTTTTTCTTCTTTATAACGTTATATGGAATATCAAAAAGTGATTTTACAAATAAGCAATCATCAGATTTATTAAAATCATATGTCTGGCAATCACGAACAATATCTCTGACATTCTTTCCTGTTAACAATGTCATAATTTATCCCCTTTCTTAAAAATTATTATAACACACATGAACTTCTTTTTCAAGCCCTTTTAATTAAAATTATTCTAAAAACATTAACCTGTGACAGTTTTCACATTCCAAAATGCTTTCTTTTTAGGAATTTATTTTTTTAAAAACCATTATATTTTCTTAAATTAAGTTGTTTACTTTGAATAACAAAAGCCACTAAAAAAACTTAATGGCTTCCAAATCAAATAAAAGCATCAGATAATGCATAAACTTATTGTTGTTTATCGTCTAATTTACCAGCTTTTTTTACAAGTTCAGGGTCTTGTTTTAAGTTGTTTGGCACATATTGAAGTCTTTCTTCGGCTAACATAGCACCTACTTCTTCTAAAAGTTCATCAATAGTTGTAAAAAATGCTTCAAATTTTCCTTGGTCAGATTTAATTGCTGATTTAACAAGCACTGGATTTTTTTTCAATGATGTTGATACAAATTTTAAAGCAGCGAGCAATTTTTCATTTTCCAATGTCTGTTCCAAAGCAGAAAACAAGTGTAATTTTGAAACATTACTTGGCTTTTCATTAACTTCCTCCGCTATGAATTCAGTTATCGCATCTTTACCCTTTTGTTTTTTTGTCATAATTTATCCCCTTTCTTAAAAATTATTATAACACACATGAACTTCTTTTTCAAGCCCTTTTAATTAAAATTATTCTAAAAACATTAACCTGTGACAGTTTTCACATTCCAAAATGCTTTCTTTTTTTAATTTTTCAATTTGTGCTGACGGAAGTTCCATCATACAACCGCCACACGCATTTGACGTGAACTTAACAAAAACAGGAAATATGTTATCTTGCCTTTTTTCTTTATATTTTGCGAGATATTTTGCTTCAATGCCCTTTTCCATTGATTTTAATTCTGCAAGCAGTTTGTCCACTTGAGGTTTAAAAACACTTTGTTCCTTATCAAATTTATCTTTAAATTCCTTATGTTTTTCCCGTGCTTTTTGATATTTTTTCTTAGCCATTTCATAACCTGACAAAACACCGCTCACTTTTTCTGCTAAACTTAATAATTTTTTTTCAAGAATACTTAAATTAGATGACATTGTATGCATTAAATTAGACATTCCATCAACTTCCATTTCATTTAATTTTTCTGAGTTTTTTTTGCTAAGAGTCAAAAATGTGCTTATATTATCAGCGTATGTTTTTTTAAGATTGTTAAACTGAGCCAAAATTTCCTCAGCATTTTTTTCCAGTTCAGCAGAAGAATCTTGAGTTTCTTTAACAACGCTTAAAATCTGATTTATTGCTTTTTTATTAGGGCTTTCATTTAATGAAAATTCCAATTTGATTATTTCAAAATCTTTTTTCTGATAATCCAATATTTTATTTATATCCATATAATTTTTCCTTTTAAATTGTTGGTTTTTTCTTTTGTGAATATATATTAAAGCAAAAAGCAATTTTTGTCAATAAAATAAAGATGACAGGCTTTATTAATGATTCCTAATTTAAAAATTTATTTCAAGAATTTTAATTATTTAAAAATTAATTATTTTAAGATTATAAAATATCACTACATAATTTTTAATATACTAATTTCTAAAAATTATTACATTTTTATTATTTATTCAACAATATTGTAAAATATATTTTTTTTAATTTAAAAATTATTCAATATAATCTGCCAATTTTTTTGCACGGGTTGGGTGACGAAGTTTTCTAAGGGCTTTTGCTTCAATTTGACGAATTCTTTCTCTTGTAACATTAAATTCTCTTCCTACTTCTTCCAAAGTACGAACATGCCCATCATCAAGACCATATCTCAATTTGATAACTTTTTGCTCTCTTGGAGTTAATGTTTCAATAATTGTGCAAAGTTGTTCTCTAAGCATCTTTTCGCTTGTGAATTCAACAGGCGATTTTATTGTTTCATCTTCCACAAAATCTGCAATTTTGCTATCTTCTTCTTCGCCCACAGGGCAATCAAGAGATATTGGCACTTGTGAAATTTTTTGAATTTCAGCAATTTTATCTTCACTCAAATTCAAAACTTCTGCAAGTTCGGAAACTGACGGATCTCTTCCAAACTGTTGACATAACTGCTCTGTTGCACGCGATAATTTATGAATGGTTTCAACCATATGCACCGGTATTCTAATTGTTCTTGCTTGATCTGCTATTGCTCTTGTAATTGACTGCCTAATCCACCAAGTTGCATATGTTGAAAAGCGGAAGCCTTTCGTATAATCAAATTTTTCAACCGCTTTTAAAAGCCCCATATTGCCCTCTTGAATTAAATCCAAAAATTGCATATTTGGTCTTATTGAATATTTTTTTGCAATGCTGACAACAAGCCTTAAGTTGCTTTCAGAAAGTTTTTGCTTGTAAATTAAATCTCCCTTG
>JAQUUD010000049.1 GCA_028694075.1 Clostridia bacterium | reverse complement strand
GGAGTGAAAAAAGAAAGAGCCAGCGCCGAAGTTCGTGACGTTCATTACACTCATTATGGAAGAATTTGCGCTATTGAAACTCCTGAAGGTCAAAGCATTGGTCTTATCAACAATTTTACAAGTTATGCAAAAATAAATGATTATGGATTTATTGAAACTCCTTATCGTAAGGTTGATAAAAAAACCGGCGTTGTGCAAAAAGATTATCATTATTATATGGCAGATATCGAGGATAACGCATATATTGCACAAGCAACAGAGCCGTTAACACCGCAAGGCAAGTTTGTGAATGATAGTGTAATATGCAGGTTCCGTAGTTCGATTGTTGAAGTTCCAGCAGGTATGGTTAATTTTATGGACGTTTCGCCAAAGCAGTTTATTTCTGCGGCAACTTCTCTTATCCCATTCTTAAACAATGATGACTCTGCTCGTGCGCTTATGGGTGCAAATATGCAAAGACAGGCTGTGCCTTTATTAAGACCAGAGGCACCGATTGTTGGAACTGGTATGGAAAGAAAAGTGGCTTATGATTCAGGCGCAATGATAAAAAGCAAAAAAGATGGTGTTGTTAGTTTTGCAAGTGCTGATTATATAACTGTAACCTCAAAAGATGGCGATGAAAATTATTATTTAACTAAGTTTGAAAAAACAAATGCTGATACTTGTGTAAATCAAAAACCGATTGTGAAAAGAGGCGACAAAATTAAAGCCGGCGATGTGCTCGCAGACGGTTTTGCAACTGAAAATGGCGAACTTGCTCTTGGCAAGAATGTCTTAATTGGATATTTGAACTGGGAAGGTTATAACTATGAAGATGCTATTTTGATTAGTGAACGAATTGTTAAGGAAGATGTTTTCACTTCCATAACCTTAAAAGTTGAAGAAATAAAATGTCGTTCAACCAAACTTGGCGATGAAGAAATCACAAGAGATATTCCAAACCTTGGCGATGATGTTTTGAAAAACTTAGACGAAAATGGAATTGTTAGAATTGGCGCAGAAGTTCGTGCAGGGGATATTTTAGTTGGAAAGGTAACACCGAAAGGTGAAACCGAATTAACTCCTGAAAAACGTTTGCTCAGAGCAATCTTTGGAGAAAAGGCTCACGAAGTGAGAGATACTTCTTTGCGTGTTCAACACGGAAGAGGCGGGGTTGTTGTTGATGTTCAAGTGTTTTCAAGAAAAAACAAAGATGAACTTGAACCTGGCGTTACAATGATGGTCAAAGTTTATGTTGCTCAAAGAAGAAAACTTTCAGTCGGAGATAAAATGGCTGGAAGACACGGAAACAAAGGTGTTGTTTCCAGAATATTGCCGGAAGCAGATATGCCGTATTTAAGCAATGGGCAAGCACTTGACATTGTGTTAAATCCGCTTGGTATCCCGTCCCGTATGAATGTTGGGCAGGTTTTGGAAGTGCATTTGGGGCTTGTTGCAAAATCACTTGGTTGGAAAATTGCAACTCCAGCATTTGATGGTGCTGCACCGGGAGTTATTCAAGAACTATTGGTCGAAAATGGTTTCCCTGCAAACGGAAAAATCCAGTTATACGACGGAAGAACGGGCTTGCCTTTCGACAATCCTGCAACTGTCGGTTATAAATATATGCTCAAACTTGAACATATGGTTGACGGCAAAATGCACGCTCGTTCAACTGGACCTTACTCGCTTGTAACACAGCAACCGCTTGGCGGAAAGGCAATGTTTGGCGGGCAAAAGTTCGGTGAAATGGAAGTTTGGGCGCTTGAAGCATATGGCGCTTCAAGCGTATTGCAAGAAATTTTAACGGTTAAGTCAGATGATGTAAGCGGAAGAACAAAAACTTTTGAAGCAATAATAAAAGGTCAGCCGATTGCAGCACCGGGAATTCCGGAAAGTTTCAAGGTTTTAATAAAAGAACTTCAATCGCTTGCCCTTGATATAAAAATACTTACTGAAAATGAAGAAGAAGTTTCATTAAACGAATTTGGACAAGATGAATATGACACCCCAAGTTTGGCTCAAGAAGTTGAAGAAGAATTAAAAGACATTACATTAAACTTTGAAGAAAATGCTGATTTAAAAAATCCTGCTTCTGCCGAAGAATCTTTGATTAATGAATTTAATTCAGATAATTTGTTTGAAAATTTTGAAAGTTTCGAAGAATAAGATTTTAAGTTTTAGAAAGTAAATTCAAATTATGGCAGTTTCAGATTGCGCAACAAAAATCTGTAAAAATAGAATAAGAGAAAGAAAGGTGAAGATATGTTTGATTTAAATGATTTCGATGCAATGAAAATTGGTATTGCATCACCGGAAAAAATAAGGGAATGGTCTTACGGCGAAGTTACAAAACCCGAAACAATCAATTATCGCACGCAAAAGCCTGAAAAAGACGGCTTGTTTTGTGAACGCATTTTTGGACCAAGAAAAGATTGGGAATGTCATTGCGGGAAATATAAGAGAATCCGTTATAAAGGCGTTGTATGCGATAAATGCGGAGTTGAAATAACCCGTTCCAAAGTGCGAAGAGAAAGAATGGGGCATATTGAACTTGCGTGTCCGGTTTCTCATATTTGGTTTTTCAGAAGCGTTCCGTCCAGAATCGGAACAATCCTTGAAATAATGCCAAAAATGCTTGAACAAGTTATGTATTATGTAAGTTATATTGTTCTTGACCCGAAAAAATCCAGTCTTGCTTATAAACAGATTTTAACAGATAAAGAATATCGCTCCGCCATAGAAGAAATGGGCGCAAATGCCTTTGTTGCTGGTATGGGTGCTTCCGCTGTTAGAAAACTGCTTAGTGAAGTTAACTTAAAGAAAGAAAGTGATGAACTTAAACATTTGCTTTTAACCGCAAAGGGACAAAAAAGATTAAAAGCAATTAAAAAATTGGATATTGTTGAATCATTCTTATTAAGTGGGAACAAACCTGAATGGATGATTCTTGATGTTCTTCCTGTTTTACCGCCCGAACTAAGACCTATGGTGCAACTTGATGGCGGAAGATATGCAACTAGCGATTTAAATGATTTATATAGAAGAGTGATAAACAGAAATAACAGACTTAAAAAATTAATGGAACTTGGAGCGCCCGAAGTTATTATCAGAAATGAAAAAAGAATGCTTCAAGAAGCCGTTGACAGTCTTATTGATAACGGCAAGCGTGGCAAGGCAGTTCAGGGGGCAAAATCTCGTGAACTTAAGTCACTGACTGCAATGCTTGCGGGAAAGCAAGGGCGTTTCCGTCAAAACCTTTTAGGAAAAAGAGTTGATTATTCCGGTCGTTCGGTTATTGTTGTTGGACCAGAACTTAAAATTTATCAGTGCGGTGTTCCGAAAGAAATGGCACTAGAATTGTTCAAACCTTTTATTATAAAAAGGCTTGTTGAGTTAAATCAATCACATAATATAAAAAGTGCAAAACGTTTAATTGAAAGAGAAAAGCCGATTGTATGGGATATTCTTGCCGAAGTTATAAAAGATCACCCTGTTCTTTTAAACCGTGCTCCAACACTCCATAAACTAAGTATTCAGGCATTTGAGCCTGTTTTGGTTGAAGGTCGTGCAATTCAACTTCACCCGTCCGTGTGTGCTGGCTTTAACGCCGATTTCGACGGTGATGCAATGCCAATTCACGTTCCGCTTAGCACAGATGCAAAAGCCGAAGCCAGACTTTTGATGCTTGCTTCTGGCAATATATTGAAGCCGTCTGACGGCGAGCCGATTATTACACCAAGTTTGGATATTGTTTTGGGTTGTTACTATTTAACTCAGTCAATGCCAGGTGCGAAAGGCGAAGGAAGCATTTTTGCTTCTGATGAAGAGGCAATCATTGCATATCAAACTGAAAACCTAGACATCAGAGCAGAAATCATTGTTAAGCGCTCATGCAAAGTCAATGATGTTGTATATTCCGAAAAAATCAAAACCACAGTCGGACGAATTATTTTCAATAATGCAATTCCTCAAAACTTAGGGTTTGTTGATAGAACAAATCCTGAAAATTATTGTAAACTTGAAGTTAATCATTCAGTTATTAAAAAAGACTTGAAATTTATTACAAGTGAAGTTTTTAGAGTTTTTGGAACTACTGAATGTGCTAAGGTTGTTGATAAACTTAAAGAAATCGGATATAAATATTCCACAGTGGGTTGTTTGACAATTAATGCTTATGATATGGAACAACCACCTGAAAAAGAAAAAATACTTGAAAAAGCACAACTACAAGTTACTGAAAACGAAAAATTATTACATCGTGGATTAATAACAAATGATGAAAAACTAACCGCAAACATTCTTATTTGGAATGATGCAACAATGCAAATGCAAGATGCCGTTATAAAACATTTAAGCGATTATAACCCGTTAAAAATGATGGTTGTGTCTGGTGCCCGTGGTTCTAACGCACAGTTAAACTTCCTTACTGGAACAGGCGGTATCAAGGCATCTATATCAGAAAACAAAATTGATAGTCCGGTTAAATCATCGTACAGAGTTGGGCTTACTCCACTTGAATATTTCATCTTGTCCCGTGGTGGTAGAAAAACTCTAGCCGATACCGCAACAAAAACCGCAGACTCAGGTTATTTAACCCGCAGGCTTGTGGATATTGCACAAGATGTTGTTATTAATGAAGAAGACTGCTTTGAAAACCTTGGCGAAAAAGTTAAAGGCGTTGAAGTGTTTGACCTTGTTGAAGATAAGCGTGTTATTGAAACTTTGGAAGAAAGAATTGTGGGCCGATTTACGGTTGATGCCGTTATTAATCCACAAACCAAAAAGGTTATTGTTGAAGCAAACAGTATGATTTTGCCGGTTCAGGCAAAAGAAATTGCAAACTCTGGCATTAAATCAGTAACAATTCGTACACTTTTAACTTGTCGATGCAAGCACGGTGTTTGTGCAAAATGTTACGGCAGAGATATGTCGGGCAAAGACAAAGTAAATATTGGTGAAGCAGTTGGAATTATTGCAGCACAGAGCATTGGAGAACCGGGAACGCAGTTAACAATGAGAACATTCCACACCGGCGGTGCTGTAATTGTTGCCGATATCACAAAAGGTTTGCCTCGTGTTGAAGAAATTTTTGAAGCACGCAGACCGAAAGGCGAAGCGAAATTGTCTGAAGTTGCAGGCAAGGTTGCTGTAAAAGAAGAAGCAAGACAATATGTTATTACTGTTAAAACAACCGATGGCGAAGTTCAGTATGAAATTAAAAAGCCGGCATTTTTGAGAGTTAAAACTGGCGACACTGTTCAGCCAGGCACTCAACTTGTTGACGGTGCAATAAATCCGGCTGATTTGCTTAGAACAAAAGGGCTTAAAGGCTTGCAGGATTATTTATTAAGAGAAGTTGTGTCGGTTTATAGAGCACAAGATGTTAAAATTAACAACAAACACATCGAAATAATAATTCGTCAAATGCTACGAAAAGTTAAAATTGAAAACGCCGGCGATACAAAATTGCTTCCAGGCGAAATTGTAGATGCGTTTGATTATGATGCAATAAATACTAAAGCATTAAAATCAGGCGGAACACCAGCAACGGCAAAAAGAGTTTCACTTGGAATTACCAAAGCAGCATTATCAACGGAATCATTCTTGTCCGCTGCAAGTTTCGAACAAACTTCAAGAGTTTTAACAGATGCAGCATTGAAAGGCAAAAAAGACAAGTTATTAGGCTTAAAAGAAAATGTTATTATTGGCAAATTAATACCAGTTGGCACAGGTATGAAACAATATCGTGCTGTGCAAGCAGTCGAAGTTGAAAACGCTGATTTTTAAAAATTTTATAAGTTATAAATAAATTAATAAAATCAATAAAAAAAAGATTTCTCAAAATTTTTGAGAAATTTTTCTTTTCTTTTTTTAGGTTATATAATATAATATTAGTTATATAATAATGTGTTTATATAATACATAAATTATATTGCTTTTATTTGCTAAAAAACTTGCGTAATTTTATTCAATTAAAAGGGCACATAACTTTGTTTATCGTATGCTTAAATATTTGTTTACAATAATGTAATTCTTAAAATTTTTCATTGTTATTAAATGATATAAAGTTTTATAAAAAATCAAATTAAAATATAATAAAAAAGGAATATAAATTGGAAAAAGAAAAATCACAAATCTTATTAGATTATTTTCTCGAAACAGAAAATTTAAAACAAACGAAAAGATACGCCCGCTATCCAGGCTATGAAGAAAGTGTAACTGACCACAGTTATTTTGTTTGTTTTTTGGCTATAAAATTAATTGATGAATATGATTTAAAATTAAACTTTGAAAAAGTTATAAAAATGTGCTTATATCACGATTTGTGTGAATTGGATTTAATAACTGATTATGATTCATATGAGGCATCAAAAACAAAAGCAATAAAAGAAAAGAAAAGTGAATATGAAAAAGAAAGGATAAAACAATTATCGCAAAAGTTCAGTCAACCAGACTTGTGCAAAATTTTCTCTGAATACAAAAGGCAGGAAACCTCAGAATCAAAATTTGTTAAAGCCGTTGATAAACTTGAAACCACATTACATATTATTAAAATTAACGGTACAATCAAGAACGAAGAATTTACTGTTAGTTATTGTGATGATGCAATAAGGAATTTTCCGCGTTTAATTCCTTTTTATTTGTTAGTTAAACAAAAATTAAAAGAAAAATATATCTCACTTGGATTTGAGTGGAAATCAAATTATGACTTTTAATTTTATTAAAAATTTGATTTTGTGAAACATTTTTGTAATCTAAGTTGAAAGACTTTTGCAATTATGTTATTATGTTTAAATGAAGCATAGTAACAAATATATAATTGAAACAAATCGCTTAATTTTGCGTAAGTTCACTGCAAATGATACGGAAGCGTTTTTCGAGATTATGAGTGATAAAGAAGTCAATATTTTTTTGCCATTATTCCCTTTGAAAACTATTGAAGAAGCAAAAGTCTTTTTATATGAAAAGTATATTAAAAAGCACGAGAAAACATTAGATTTTCGCTATGCAATTTGTTTGAAATATGATAACATTCCAATTGGATATATTAAAATTAGTGATGATGACAGTTTCGATTTGGGATATGGCTTGCGAAAAGAGCATTGGCATAAGGGAATAATCACTGAAGCCTGTGAAGCGGTTGTTGAGCAGGCAAGGAGAGCAGGCATTCCATATATCACAGCAACCCACGACGTAAATAATTTAAGAAGCGGTACTGTAATGAAAAAAATTGGTATGACATATTGTTATTCTTATGAAGAACAATGGCAACCAAAAAATATATTAGTCACATTTAGAATGTATCAATTAAATCTTGATGGCGAAAATAATCGTGTATATAAAAAATATTGGGATAAATATCCAATTCATTTTATAGAAGACAAGGTTTGATTAATAAGGAGATAAAGGAGATAATATGCAGAAGAAATATGTTGAACTAATTAAGCGGGCAACTGATGTTAAGCAAAACAGTTATAGCCCGTATTCAAAAATCAAAATAGGTTCTGCCTTGTTGACAAATGAAGGGAACATTTATGTTGGGACAAATGTTGAAAATGCGTCTTATGGTTTGTCAATTTGTGCTGAAAGGTCAGCAATATCAAATGCAATAAGTGCTGGGGAAAAATCGTTTAAGGCAATCGCAATTGCAAGTGACTTTGATAAGTTTATAACGCCGTGCGGTGCTTGTAGACAAGTCTTAATAGAATTTAATCCAGAGATGGATATAATTGTTAGCAACGGAAAAGAATGCAAAATTTTTAAAGCCAATGAACTATTAAAGGATTATTTTGTTTTAAAATAAATTTATATTCGTAAAATTTAATTTTGTAAAATTTTGTGCAGTATTTATGTAATTTTTTCAACAATTCGACAGGAACTACATCATTGTTTTTTCAGCGTCCTATCATTCTTACAATATCGTACTTTTTTAATCATTGATATTATACTTCTTATATTTGTGTATTGTTTATAAGGTTGCAGTTTAATGCAAATCAGTCCGTTTTAGGTAGGTTTAGGCAGTCGTAGACAGTTTTTTGAAATGAGTAAATAAGAAAAAGACCGAGAGTTTATAATAAACTTTTGGTTTTTTTGTTCCTATATTTTGGTTGCAGTTTTCAGGAAAATACTGCAAATATTTTTTTGGCAAAGATTTAAGCGAAATTTCAAAAATGAAAAAACCCCTAAAAGCACGATAAATAGGCACTTTTATGAGTAAAACGGGGTCCACGCAAAATTGTAATTTTGTGGGGAAGAGGAAAAACCAGCCGAAAGTGGAGTGTTGTGTTTTAAATAAAAAACACAACCGACTTAAAGGCTGTGTTTTGACGATGGAGCTGATGGCGGGAATTGAACCCGCGATCTCCGCCTTACCAAACTAACCAGCCAAACCCAAAGGGTAAA
>JAQUUD010000048.1 GCA_028694075.1 Clostridia bacterium | reverse complement strand
TGATTTTTTTATTCCACCAACAAAGATGGCGGGAGCATTGAACGGCGATAAGGTTGTAATTCGTGCAACAAATATGGGTGAAAATTCAAATGTTGCCGAAGTGGTTGAAATTCGGGAAAAGGTTAATAAAACAATAATCGGAAATTTAACTTATGGGCTTATCGGCAATTATGTTATATGTGATAATTCACGCGTGCATAAAGTTGTGCTAATAAATCCCAAAGATTTGAACAAGGCGAATGTTGGGGATAAGGTTGTTGTAAAGGTCACCATGCAACCGGAAAGCGAAGCAAATCTTCGTGGCGAAATAATTGAAGTTCTTGGACCGGCTTCAGACCGTGGCGTGCTTGAAAAAGCAATATTGAAAGAAAATAAACTTCCTGAAATATTTCCTGAAAATGTAATAAAAGCAAGCGATAACATTAAGCAGGAAATTAGTGCGGAAGAACAAAAAAACAGAGTTGATTTAACAAAAGAAATTATTTTTACAATTGATGGCGATGATTCGAAAGACTTAGATGATGCAATTTCAATTGAAAAAACTCCAGATGGCAAATATAAATTGGGAGTGCATATATCTGATGTCGGGCATTATGTAAAACGAAACAGCGAGATTGACAAAGAAGCGTTTTCTCGTGGAACAAGTGCTTATTTTCCCGGTTATGTAATACCGATGCTTCCAACAAGCCTTTCAAACGGCATTTGTTCTTTAAACGAAAATGTAAAAAGGCTTACCCTTTCTTGCGAAATGATAATTAACAAAAACGCTGAGGTTGAAAGCCATAAAATATTTGAAAGCATAATAAAATCTTGCGGTCGATTGACGTATGATAAGGTTTTTGCTACGCTAGAAGGCGATAAAACAGTTGGCGAAAAATATTTAAATCTCGTTGATAAATTTAAATTAATGGAAGAACTTTGTTTGATTTTGGAAAACAAAAAAGACGAAGACGGATATCTTGAACTTAATTTGCCTGAAACCTATTTTGATTTGAATGAAAAAGGTCAACTGGTAAATATTTTAAAAAAGAATGTTCACATTGCTCATAGAATAATTGAAAGTTTTATGGTTGTCTGCAATGAAGTTGTTGCCCGTGATTTTTGCGAAAAAAAGGTGCCGTTTGTTTATCGTGTTCACGAAACTCCACCCGCTGAAAAAGTTGAAGTGCTTTCTTCTTTTGTTGGAAGTTTGGGATTAAAAATAAACTTTCCAAAACACATAACCCCAAAAGATTATCAAAAAATATTAAAATCGGCTGAAAATAAATCATTTAGCGAGATTTTAAATAAGGTACTGCTTATAAGTTTGTCAAAGGCGAGATATTGTGAATTATGTCTTGGGCATTTTGGACTTGCAAGCACATATTACACTCACTTTACATCGCCAATTCGAAGGTATTCCGATTTGACAATTCATAGGATTATTAAAGATTATTTACACGGAGAGTTAAATGAATCTCAGGCAGAGAAAATTGACGAATTGAAAGAATTTGTGGAACAAGCATCTGTGCAGGCAAGTGTAACAGAAAAAAGAGCCGAAAAAGCGGAAAGAATGGTGGACTCACTTAAAATGGCTGAATATATGCAAAATCATATTGGCGAAGAATTCGCCGGCGCAGTTTGCGGTGTTACAAATTTTGGAATATTCGTCGAACTGGACAACACGATTGAGGGACTTGTCAGAATTGAAAATTTGCCTGATGATGAATATTCTTATGATGAAAAAACAATGAAATTAAAAGGTCGCAAAAATGCTTATAGTTTTGGCGATAAAGTGAAAATAAAAGTTGTTGCAGTTGATTTGTCAAGGCGTCAGATTGATTTTTGTGAAGCGGACACGACTTATGTGCCGAAACCAAAATATGAAAAAAACTATGATATTGATAGAACTCAATCAGATAAAAGATCGCGAATTAAAAAAGGCGAAAGCAGTTTAAGCAGTATTATTACCTCGCTTAATAAAACCGGCAAAAAATCCGGCAAAAATTCCAGTAGAAGATCCGACGGAAAAACAGAAAAAAATTATAATAAAAATTACAACAAAAACAAAAGAAAATGAAATAAATGTTTTATTTCATTTTTTTATTTATATAAAGCAAAAGGTTTTAAAATTAGCATAATTAAATAATTAAGACTTGACATAAAAAATAATTAATATATAATTAAAAAGGGAAAAGATTAAAAAAATGCAAAAAATTTCAGAATGTGAAAAAATATTATATAAATGAATTAAGAGTTGGGAAAAGCGTTCGTGTAATAGAGGGTATCCAAAAATCATTCCTTGCTGGAGTGTCTGCATTGGGAATCGTTGCTTGCTATTCAATGATAACAAAAAGCCCCGAGCCAGCAGTTCAGGTTGGTTGCGGAGCCGCTTTATTGTTTTGCAGTTATATGACATTTTATCATTTGAAACATTTACCTAATTTGCTTAAAAAACGGAATTTGAAGTAGAAATTCAAAAAATATTAGACGGTTCAGAAGAAATATTGCTGAAAGAAAAAACATTTGAAGAGTGGCAGGAAGCAAAGTCCGAAACCGCGAAACCGCCAAAAACCTCGAAATCAAAACAAGATGAAATGCTTAAATAATTTAAACAAAATAAAATTAATAAAAAAAGATGGTATTTTACGTTACTTGACTTATAAAAACTTATCATATATAATAAAATTAAAATTAGGAGAAAAATGGCACAGTGTTTAGGTTCTAATTTAAAAAAATTTCATATTCAAAATGTTGCACGAAATAAAAAGGAAATCAAAGAAAGTTTGACGGCATTAAGTTGTGGATTGGCAACCTTGACGGTTGGCGCGGTCATAAAAAATACTTTTTCATTTATTGAAAATTTGCCGTCACAAATTGTTACTTATTCGGCCACTGGTGCTGTAATGCTGGGATTTGCGGGACTGTGTTATTCTGCAAGTTCTCAATATTATTCACAACTAAAAAATTTTTTAGAGATATCGGACTTAAAAATTCAATACGATAGCATTTTAAAAAATGTTAAAGATATGATAAAAGATTCGCCTAATGAAATAATGTTTGAAAATGTAAAATTTCAAGAACAAATCAGAGATAAAGCAAGAGCGCTGGGTTGTTAACAAGAGTTAATTAACTAAAAAATGAAGCGAACAGTTATCTGATAAATAACAAACTATTTTAAAACATAACCATATTTTAATAATGTGAATTAAAACATTAAACTAAAACTTAAATAATAAAAAGAATAAATTAAATAAGGAGAAATTAAAAATGGGGGAAATATCAAAATTTAATCAAAAAGAATTTTATTTTGAAAAATTAAAACCTAGAAAAGATTTTCAAGTGGGAACGAAATATCAGCATGCAATTGCAAATGGGGTGGCTTCGCTTTCAACCTTAGCATCGCTTTATGCTTTGAATAATCTAAATGCAACATCATCACTCGTAGAAATTGCCTCAACGGCAGGATTAGTGGCACTTGCTGGATCAATGTTTCTTGTTGCAATGGGCTATAAGTTTAATCAATTATTTGCTCTTTCAAAAAAAGCAGGATTGGAAGCCGAGTATGATAAGATTTTAGATAATTTGGAAAAAGAAAATATAAAAGAGCCAATACAAACGAAATCTAGTATGGAAAAAGAAGGGGGATTAATTAAATAATGAAAGTTGAAATTCAGAATGTAATAAAATTAGATGATAACAATGAATATGTGGTTGTTGGCAAGGCTGATTATGAAAAGGAAATATATCTTTATATCGTTGACATTAATGACAATTCAAAATTTAAAATTACAAAACTTGATAAAGATAAATTAATCGAAATTGAAAATAACAAAGAATTAATCAGAAAGTTAATTATTTTGTTCTATGAAAGTGCAATAAAAACAATTGACTTAAATTCCCTTGTTCGAAATCAATTAAAAAAACAATAAAAAAAATTAAGTTTTGAATATCCTTGATAATTTAAATTTTGTTTTATTATAAAAGTTAAAATAAACATTTCAGCAGAATTAAGGCTGGATAATTTTAATTTTCAATTAATAAAAAAAATAAATACTAATTTATATTTAATTTATTTTGCTTTATATAGAGATTTAATTATTAAATTTAATTATTAAATCAAAGTTTAATATTTTGTGTTTTCAGTTTAAATAAATTGTCCGGCGAAGTAAATCGCCGTAGGCGATTTAAGGCAAGCGCGGTAGGCGCTTGCCCAATTTTTTGTTGCACAAAAAAATACTTCGCCGGCATAAAATAAGCCACTTCACAAATCTTAATCCAAAAAATTTTAAATAAATTTGTTAGTGAATTAACAAAGTAATAAGTTTTTATTATTTGTGAATACAAATATAATTAAATTTATTTTATTGCTCGATAAATTCAAGAATGTCTTTATAAACAGTCGCTTTGTTTTTTTCTTGAAGTATGCCGTGACGCATATCAGGATAAATTTTCAAGGTAACATTTAACCCTTGATTTTCATAAACATTAAATAATTTTTTTGCACCTTTGCTAAAATTGCTGACAGGGTCATCTGCTCCACTGAAAATCGCAATCGGCAAATCTTTATCGACTTTATCTAAGTTTTTATAAAGTTTTAATTGATTTGTAAACATATTTTGATAAAAGCCTGCCGAAAATGGCGTACCGTTTAAAGCATCGTCATAAAAAGCCTTAGATTCTTTTTCATCACTGCTTATCCAACTGCCATCTTTGAAATGTTTTTTATATCTTTTAAAGGAATTGTTTTCAATAAATTTTGCCGTAGCATCTTTTCCTTTAAAACGCACGGTTAAATTTGCCATAATTTTGCCAAACCTAATTAAAGGAGTTTTCATATAAGATGAGCCAAGCAATATAATTTTTTTTGCGTATTTGTTTTTTTGTAAGTAACTTTGTGCAATGAAAGAGCCATAAGAATGCCCGATAAGAAAAACAGGCTTGTCATATTTTTCAACCAACATTTCAGTTGCTTGCAAATGGTCATTAACTGTTTGATTAAAATTGTCGCCGTTAATTTTTCCAAGGTCGGAAATACTTTTGCACGATTTGCCGTGCCCACGCTGGTCAATCAAAAAAACATTAAATCCTTGTTTTTTTAAAAATTCTGCGAACTTAAAATAGGTTTTTGAATATTCCTGCATACCGTGAATGATTTGCACCACACCTTTTGGGCTTTCCGTTTCGTAAATGTAACTTTGCAAAATCACGCCATCACCGCAAACAAAATTTTCTTGTTTCATAAAATCACTCCTTTAAAATTAAAATTCCTTAAAAATTATTAAATATTAATTAATATTATTAAATATTTAATTTTGGCAAATAAAACTAATTAATATATTATTTTAATTTATTTTTATATTATTTGCAATTAGTTTTTAATTTATTTTATATTTTTTTGTTATTTTTATATTTCTGATTATATTTTTCGATTCATTCTTTAAATGTTTGATAAACTGTAAATGAGTCGGTGCGCCCAAATTTTGGCAGTATTTCTAAATATGGCAATTAGGGCGCACGGTTTCTATTAAATTTCTTTTAGTATATTTTTTAATTAAAAACTATAAAAAATTGTTATTTTATTATAAATTGAAAACCATTAAATTAAAAACTATAAAATCAAAATTTGAATTACTTCGCAATTCACTTAACTTGGTCGTTTGCAATTCCTAAATTTGAATTCGCCAAACTTCAGAAAAATGTAAACATTTTTGCTTTTCGACTCTTAAAAATTATTTGATTAATAATCAATAAAACTACATCTAATTTTTTAAAACTTTATTAACCGCATTGTGCCAGCCGTCAAGCAAAAATTTTCGCTCTTTGTTTTTCATTTCTGGTGAGAAGTCTTTATTCAGTTCCCATTTTGTGCCTATCTCATTAAGGCTAATATAAGCCCCTGAACTTAATCCCGCCATATAAACCGCACCCATAAGCGTACTTTCAACCATTTTCGGAAGTTTGATTTTCATATTTAATATATCAGACTGAAACTGCAATAAAAAATTGTTTTTTGCAACCCCGCCGTCAACTCGTAATTCTTTTATATATTTACTCTCAAAAAGTGAAAGCAAATCATATGTAGAGTATGCCATTGACTCCAAAACAGCCCGCACCAAATGGTTTTTTGTTGTTGATCGTGTCAATCCAATGAACGCTCCGCGTGCAGAACTATCCCAATATGGCGCTCCCAGCCCTGTAAACGCAGGAATTAAATATACCTCGCCATTATCCTTTTCACTACAAGCCATTTCTTCAGTTTCAGCGGGCTCAGAAATCAACCCTATGCTTAAAAGCCACTCAACCAAACTTCCGGCATTTAAAACGCTTCCTTCAATCGCATAAGTGGTTTTCCCAGCAACTGTATATGCGACTGTTGTTACCAGTTTATCAATTTCTTCAATGTTTGGACCTGTGTTAACAAGAACAAAACAGCCTGTGCCATATGTGTTTTTTGCCATACCTTTTTTAAAGCAACATTGCCCGACGAGTGCGGATTGCTGATCGCCAATAACACTGCAAATATTCAAAGGCTCGCCTAATAAATCAGTGGTTCCAACAATTTCACTGCTTGAAATTATAATGGGAAGCCACTCCCTTTTTATTTTAAAAAACGCAAGCAAATCATCGTCCCAATCCAAACATTTTAAATCAAAAAGCATTGTTCGGCTTGCATTTGTTGTATCCGTTGCAAAAACATTGCCTTTTGTAAATTTATAAATCAAAAAACTGTCCATTGTTCCAAAACATAAACGATTTTGTTTTGCTAATTCTTTAATTTGTGGAATGTTATCATAAAGCCATTTGAATTTAGATGCGGAAAAATAGGGGTCAGTAATAAGCCCAGTTTTTTGTTTAATCAGTTTTTTCTGTTCTTCGCTAATATTATCACAAAAATCTGCTGTTCGCCTACATTGCCAACAAATTGCAGGATAAATCGCTTTGCCCGTTAATCTATCCCACGCAACTGCACTTTCTCTTTGATTTGTTATTCCGATGCCAAAAATTTCTTCTCTTTTGACACCATTGGCAACATCAATTAAAATATCTTTTTGTGCATTCCAAACTTCATTGGCATCAAACTCAACCCACGCATTTTGCGGATAAAACAAATTGAATTTTGCTGACTTAATTCGGGTGAACTGATTTTTTTGCACATCAAACAAGCCGGCTCTACAACTTGTTGTTCCTTCATCTATTGCAAGAATATATTTTTTCATCTTCACTCCAATTCTAAAATTATTTTTGCTCACCAATCATTTTCGATTGTTTGAATGAGTTTGGTGTAATAATTTATTATTATTCAAGTGGTTTGCATTAAATTAATTAAATTAAGTCACTTAATTAAGTTTTTTTATATGCTTGTCTTTTAGTTTATGCACATATACTGTTCTTGATTTACTTGCTTTGGTTTATTTGCTTGTTTTTTGCTTTGCTATGCTTTAATTTTTTAACAATAACCTTGGAAATCAAGTTTTGAATAACAACAACTTTCTTGCCTTTTTTGATTGCCTTGCCTGTTGATTCGGCATCAACCTCTGAATTGCTTTCCAAAAGAATGACTTTCCCAACACCTTTATGTTTTTCAGGAATTTTTATGCTTACAATTGCGAGGTCGCCGTTTTCTCCAACTGGCTGGCGTCCCAATAACCCCACAACAATTGTTGCCCCTGCACCTATAAAAACGCCAATCAAAATTGCAAGCCAATCAACTAAAAAAAATGAAAACGAAAAGCAGGACCAAGAAGCAAAAACCAAAAAAATCAAACTGCCTTTGATTTTAAATGCACTTTTAATAAAACCATTAAAATTTTCATATGGCTCTGTTTGGCTGTCTATATCATCACAGTTTACAATTTCTTTCGGTTTATAATAATCGAGTGCGGGCAAAATTAAGTAAACAATTAAAATAATAGCCGAAAGAATTGCGATAATAAATATTATATTTTGGAAAATTGTTAGATTTATAAATAACATAATTGTATATCCTTTATTATTTAATATATCATAAGTCTTATTAATTTATCAATCAAATATTTTATTTTTTTAAAAGAATTTTATTTGCTAAGTTTGAATAAACTTACATTATATGACAATTTGGATTGCAATTTTATATGGGATTGTTCAGGGGGCGACTGAATTTTTACCGATTTCATCAAGCGGGCATTTGGTTCTTTTAAACTTAATATTTAATGTTGATGGAAATTTTATTTTTTTCAGCTTGCTTTTGCATTTGGCAACTTTGTTTGCTGTACTATTTGTGCTTCGTAAGCAGGTATTTTATCTTATAAAAAATCCGCTCTGTGATTTGGCAAAAAAATTATATATTGCAACAATTCCAACCGTTTTGATTGCCCTTTTGTTTATGGAACTTTTCAAAAGTTCTTTTTCGGGGGCTTTTTTGCCAATTTGTTTTATGCTAACG
>JAQUUD010000001.1 GCA_028694075.1 Clostridia bacterium | reverse complement strand
TTGATAGCAAAAACTGATTATGACATTGCAATGATGAGAAAAGCCGGCGAGATTACAAAAAATGCTTTGAATTTCGCTAAAAATCTGATAAAACCGGGCATTTCCACGATGTTTCTTGACAAACAGATAAAAATGTTTATAATAGACAGTGGCGCAAAACCGTCATTTTTAAATTATAATGGCTTTCCCGGAAGTGCTTGCATCTCGCTGAATGAAAGTGTTGTTCACGGCATTCCATCTGATAAAATAATTTTAAAAGAGGGCGACATTGTAGGGTTCGACGTAGGTGCAAACTTTAAAGGTTATCACGGTGATGCCGCAAGAACGTTTCCAGTTGGCAACATATCGGAAGAAAAACAAAAACTGATTGATGTAACTGAGCAATGTTTTTTTAAAGGAATTGAAGCACTCAAAATTGGTGAAAGACTGGGTTGCGTTTCAGAGGCAATACAAAAACACGCCGAAAGAAATGGTTCCAGTGTGGTTAGGGAATTAATCGGACACGGCATAGGCAAAAAACTGCACGAGGCACCGGATATCCCAAACTATGGAAAAGCAACTGACGGTATAATCATTCCTGAAAACATTTTCTTAGCAATCGAACCAATGATAAATATGGGGCAAAAGGAAATATATATGGAACGAGATGGCTGGACAATAAAAACAAAAGATGGCTTGCCCTCAGCGCATTATGAAAACACAGTTTTTGTTACAAAACTCGGCGTAGAAATTCTCACACTTTAAAAAGGAGCAAATAATGTCTAAAGATGATGTAATCATTCTTGAAGGTGTAATACAGCAAGTTTTACCCAACACAATTTTTATGGTCAAATTAACCAACGGACATGTAATAAGAGCACATATTTCAGGCAGAATCAGAATGGCAAAATACATTCGCTTGCTTGAAGGCGACCGTGTAACCGTGGAAATGAGTCCTTACGACTTAACACAAGGGCGAATAACTTGGAGACATGACACTAAATAAATTTGCACTTAAATAACAAAACAAAAAATCATAAATGAGAATTAATAAAAATTAAGAAACAACCGAAAGGAGAAATATCGTGAAAGTTAGAGCATCAGTAAAACCAATTTGCAATAAATGCAAGGTTATAAAAAGAGAAGGAAAAGTTATGGTTATATGCCCCAACAAAAAGCATAAACAAACACAGGGTTAATTTTATATTACTTATCGTATCAGAAGAGTAAAATTTAGGTAACTTCTGTTTGAACTATATAAAATTTAAAAATTAAGAATTAACTAACATAAAAACAAAAAAAATTTTGGAGGAAAATTAAATGGCAAGAATTGGTGGCGTGGATTTGCCAAGAGAAAAACGCATTGAAATCGGATTAACGAGTATTTATGGAATTGGCAGAGTTGCCTCAAATAAAATACTTGCAGAAACAGGTATCAGTCCGGATATCAGAGTGAAGGATTTGGACGAAAATGATATTGCTAAATTAAGACAATACATTGATAAGAATTATCATGTTGAGGGCGAACTTAGAAAAGAAATTTCAATGAATATTAAGCGATTATCTGAAATTGGTTCTTACAGGGGCATTCGCCACAGAAAAGGACTTCCTGTTCGTGGGCAAAACACAAAAAATAATGCACGAACACATAAAGGTCCGAAAAAAGCAGTGGGCGGAAGCGCAATCAAAGGTAATAAAGGTAAGTAATAGGAGATAAAAATGGCAGTTGTGAAAAAAACAACAAAAAAGAAAAGAGTAACAAAGTCAATCGACAAGGGTCAGGTTCATATTCAGGCATCATTTAAAAATACAATCGTTACATTTACAGATATGGCTGGGAACACTTTGTCTTGGGCAAGCACAGGAAAATTTGGGTTTAAAGGTTCTAAAAAAAGAACACCTTTTGCCTCACAGCAATGTGTTGAAGAAGCGGGAAAAGCCGCAAAAGAGCAGGGCTTAAGATCGGTTGAAGTTTATGTTAAAGGTCCAGGCAATGGAAGAGAAGCAGCAATCAGGGCTTTGTCTTCGCTGGATTTTAATGTTACAATGATTCGAGACGTGTCGCCGGTTGCACATAATGGTTGCCGTGCACCGAAAGCAAGAAGGTTATAAAAGGAGAAAATATGGCAAGATTACTTGATGCAAAATGTCGTCAATGCAGGCGAGAAGGCTGTAAATTGTTTTTGAAAGGGGAACGTTGCACCACTAAAAAATGTTCAGTTGAACGTCGTCCAGCAGTACCTGGTCAACATGGTGAAGGTAGAAAAAAAGTTACTCAGTACGGAACTCAACTTCGTGAAAAACAAAAGATGAAAAGAGCATACGGAATATTAGAAAAACAGTTTAGAGAATATTATGAAAAAGCCGAAAAAATGAAAGGCATTGTCGGCGAAAATATGCTTTCCTTGATTGAAAGAAGGCTTGACAATGTGGTTTATAGAATGGGTATTGGTGCTTCACGCGCAGAATGCCGTCAAATCGTAAGTCACGGACATATAACTGTCAATAACAAAAATGTTAATATTCCGTCTTACAGTGTTAAAGTTGGCGATGTAATAACAATTAAAGAAAACAAACAAGAACTAGAAATGTTTAAGTCATTGAAAGGTATGAAAATGGTTATGCCGAAATGGGTTGAATTTAATGCCGAAACCTTAACAGGAAAAGTTTTAGCATTACCAAAACGCGAAGATATTGATATGAATATCAGTGAACACTTAATTATCGAATTGTATTCAAGATAATAAAAAGGAGATTTAAAATTACGATGATTGAAATTGAAAAACCAAAGTTAACTTGTGAAGAATCTGAAAATGCATGTTTTGCAAAATTTATTGTGGAACCGCTTGAAAAAGGGTACGGCATAACAATTGGCAACTGCCTTAGAAGAACATTGCTTTCTGCAATGCCGGGAATTGCTCCGATTGGCATAAAAATCGCTGGAGTGCAACACGAGTTTTCAACAATACCGGGTGTTAGTGAAGATGTGGTTGACATTGTTTTAAATGTTAAGCAAATGGTGCTTAAAACATCAGACTTAAATAGAGAATTTACCACAATACTTAGGCTTAAAAGAAACACCCCGGGTGAAATCAAAGCCGGAGATTTTGAACAGAACGATTTAGTTGAAATATTAAATCCGGACTTGCATATTTGCACATTAGATCAAAAATCCAGCATCGATATGGAAATTTTAGTTGGCAAAGGCAGGGGATATGTTCCTAATGTTATCAACAAAGAAAGAATTGACAGCATTGAATATATTGCAATAGATTCGCTTTATTCACCTGTTTTAAATGTTATTCCTAATGTGGAGAACACCCGTGTTGGGCAAAATATTAATTATGACAAGTTGATTTTGGAAGTTAAAACCAATGGTTCAATGTCGGCAAAAGATGTTGTTGCATTGGCTGGAAAAATAATTAACGAACATATTTCAATGTTTACCGAATTGAATGGAACTTTATCAGAAGTTAATGTACTTAAACCGAAGGAAGATGACTTGCAGTCAAAAGTAATGGAAATGCCGATTGAAGAAATGGACTTTTCAGTTAGGTCATACAATTGCTTGAAACGTGCAAATATAAACACAGTTGAAGATTTAGTTAACAAATCAAGAACTGACATGTTGAAAGTTCGTAATTTGGGGTTAAAGTCTATCGAAGAAGTTGTCCAAAAACTTGAAGTATTCGGTCTTGGACTGAGAGAAGAAGAAGAATAAAAGGGAGAAATTATGGGTAACAGTAAATTAGGATTGCCAACCAAAGAAAGAATGGCACTTATAAGAAATCAAGTAACATACTTGCTTTGGCATGGAAAAATAAAAACAACGGAAGCGAGAGCCAAATCTGTGCAAGCAAAAGCGGAAAAACTTTTAACGTTGGCAATAAATTCATATGAGGATTCTGTTAAAGTAACAAAAACAATAAAAGATGAAAAAGGCATTAAGGCTGAAAGGGAAGTTATAAATGACGGCCCTAAAAAATTGACAGCAAGGCGTGCGTTAATGAGTTTTTTATATAATGTTCAAGAGCAGAAACTGCCAAAAGAAAGTAATGTTAACTTTAAGAAAAGAACCGAAGGTATCAATCACCCTTTAATAGAAAAAATATTCAATGTGTATGCACCAAAGTATGCCGAAAGAAATAAAGAAACAGGTAGCGCAGGCGGATATACAAGAATTTATAAAATTGACCAACGTAGAGGTGACGGCGCACAAAATGTTATAATTGAACTTGTTTAGTGGTTTGATTATTAATTAAATGTTCAATCAGTTTCGGTAAAAATTAGTTTTTAAATAAATTAGTTTTATAAATTTAATTTAAGGAATTGATTGAAAAAATAGACCTAGATTAATATTATCGAAATTTTAATATCATAGTTAAATAAAAATAATAATCTGTGAAAGTCTCGCAGATTTTTTTGATTTAAGGCATAATATCAATTTTGAATTTTAGTTTGAGTGGGCATTTCAACAATGAATGCTTAAATACGTGTGCCCTCATATTTTTTTGATTTTCGTTTTTGAGTTTGGGCACACAGCCCAGCCTTAATAATTATCTACTAAAAAAGTTTGTATTGCGAATATTTAAAATGGAATTAATATCACAAATGCATAAAATTTTTCTAATAACAAATAATAAAAAAAGCAAAAAATCTCCTAGATAATTATCTGGAGATTTTTTGCTTTTCTTTTAAATTTATTTGTTTGAACTAGTGTTGTTTAATTATATTATTTAAAAAATTTTTGATGATTACTTAAAAAATAAAATAAATTCTTATTTAAAAAAACTAGTATAATTTCGGACTGATAATGAATTAACTTATAATTAATTAAACAATCAAATCACTTAATTAATTATTAAGATTTAATTTTGTGTTCCCTTAATTTATAAAATAATTAAATCATCTTGCAAGTTCTTGCACTAAATTGGTTTGTCCGCAAATTTGGAAAGGTGTTTTTTTATAGCCTCCGCATAATCCGGTTTTTGTAATTCTAAATTCTTCTTCATTGTCATCTGAAACGATTTTTTCATTAACAATATCCGCATCAGCAGACCCAAAAGCAACTCTCTGATTAACAATTTTATCACAAGTTTCATCTGGATATTCATTATCCCATAAAACTGAGCGATAATTCCTTATTGGATTATTTTTGCACTCAACATCATAATATCCAACGGGTTTTGTTTTCATAAATCTGCTTAGAATTGGAATTAATTCTTTTTGCAAAGGTTTAGTACGATTTGAAAATAAAAATTGTGCATTGTAAAAGTTGTCAATTTTGATTGCAAATTTTTCACTTTTATAATTGCCACGAATTTCAAAGCAAAGACCGCCTCCCATATACTTTTTCTTTTCGCTTGAAACCAAGTTCGAGGTTTTTACATAACCATATTTGAAAACTTCTTCTAATGCTATTCTGAATGCAACTTCTGATTGAATTCTTTTAAGATCAATTTGTTTAATCATAAGTTTCTCCTTAGTGTTTATTATAAACACAAAAAATAATTATGTCAATATCTAAAATAACTTAAAGTTATCGCTCTAAACCTAAGTCTAGAACAGTTTGACTTTGGACATATGCCGATTTTTTATAACCATCGCATAATCCAGTTTTAATGATTTTATATTCTTCATAATCATCAGTAAACACATTTTGCCTAATATCAATTAAGTTTTTGGCAATTTTAATTCTTGTGTCATCTGGTTCAGAAGTAAGGTCCCACAAAATTGAGCGAAGATTTTTTCTCGGATTTGTTTTGCATTCAGCATCATAATATCCAACTGGCTTTTCAGACCATAGCCCAGTTAGCATTGAAACTAATTCGCTTTGCAAATTTACACTATCAAGCGGAAAAGAAAATTCGATTTCAAAATAGTTCGTAGTTGTTATTGCAAATTTAATATTTTTGTAACTGCCCACAACACAAAATTTTTTATTAATTTTTCTTAGAGGATCAATGTCACCAAAAAGAGATTCATAAGATTCATAAGGGTCAATAATGACATATTTAGGTCGAAGAAAGGAAGGAGGAAAAGAATTCAGATACACATCAGAATCCGAGATTTTTTCACCTTTAAAAATGTCAAACATAATTTTTTTAAATTTATTATTCGCATTTATTTCTTTGAGAATTAAGAAATTACACAAATTTTCATTTTCGGGAACTAAATGTTCTGGTTTTACATATTGTTTTGGTAGATCAAATTTCGCCATATTTTCCATATTATTATTATAACATCATTAAACTTTTTGTCAAGATTGAAGTTTGGAAAATTTATTTTTTGGCAATATGTTGGCTTGCTTTAACAGCGAGGGCAACAGTTGCCCCAACAATCGTGTTATTGCCCATTCCAATAAAGCCCATCATTGCAACGTGAGCGGGAACTGATGAACTGCCGGCAAATTGCACATCACAATGCATTCTGCCCATTGTGTCAGTCAAACCGTAACTTGCTGGTCCAGCAAGCACATTATCGGGGTGCATTGTTCGCCCCGTTCCTCCGCCTGACGCCACGGAAAAATAATTTTTGCCGTTTAAATTGCATAATTTTTTATATTCTCCTGCAACGGGGTGAGTAAACCGCACGATGTTCGTTGAATTTCCTGTTATTGAAATATCAACATCTTCGTTAAACATAACTGCAACACCTTCGTTGACATCATAAGAGCCGTAAACGCGAATCGCCGATTTTTCGCCACTGCTGAATTCAACTTCTTTTATTAAGTTCAGTTTCTGAGTTTTCTGGTCAAATGTTGTTTCCATAAATGTAAAACCGTTCATTCTGGCAATAATATATGCTGCATCTTTGCCTAACCCGTTAAGCACAACTCTAAGTGGCGACTTTCTAACTTTATTTGCGAATTTGACAATCCCGATTGCACCCTCAGACGCAGCAAAACTTTCGTGCCCCGCAAGAAAACAAAAGCATTTTGTGTCTTCACTCAATAGGCGCGAAGCCAAATTGCCGTGCCCGAGTCCAACTTTTCGCTGTTCCGCAACTGAGCCAGTTTTGCAAAATGTTTGCAGGGCTTCACCAATCTTTTCAGCGCAAATCATTGGATTAGCATCATTGTTTTTTAGTGCCATTGCAACCCCAAGTTCAAACGCCATAACCGCATTATCAAAAACAATGGGCTGAATGCTTTTTACAATTTTTTCAACATCAATTTTATTCTTTAAACAAAATTGCTTAACTTCTTCCAAACTTTTAAATTTTAACTTTTTAAGTGCCAAATTGATTTTTTCAATATCGCCTTTCATATTATTTCCTTTTATTTTCTTTTATTCTTTTTTTAATATCTAATAAATCTAGTTTCCCAATTATTCAACTCTAGGGTTTATAAATGACTTGCCTTCATTAAATCTTCCATAAACTTTGGAAAATTTTTTCAAAGCATTTTCATTTTTGTTTATATTTTCACCACTGTTTAAATATTCAATCAAAGCATTAACATCAACATATTCATAACCAATTATTTCGCCGTTTTCATCAAGCGCTTGCTTGGTTATATATCCTTCTGTTAAGTTTAAATATCTGGGTCCGTTTTCGCTTCCATAAACGGTTGCGACACTGCTAGATCTATGCTTGCCTAAATCTTCAAGTGCGCTTCCAATTTCCAGCCCACCATCTGAAAATGCACTTTGGCTTCTTCCATAAACAAGTTGTAAAAAAATTTCCCGCATCGCAACATTAATCGCATCGCAAACCAAATCAGTATTCATTGCTTCAAGTAATGTTTTACCGATTATTGTTTCACTTGCCATAGCCGCCGAATGCGTCATTGCACTGCAACCGATTGTTTCAATTAAGGCTTCTTTTATAATTCCGTTTTTAACATTAAGCGTTAATTTGCATGTCCCTTGATAAGGGGCACATGCCCCGCAACCGTGCGAAAACCCGCTTATGTCTTTAACTTGCTTTGCCTGAATATAAGTTCCTTCTTCGGGGATTGGTGACGCTCCGAAAGTTCGGCAATTTTTACATTTCATTAATTAAACTCCTATAAACAATTTGCATATATTCATTCTACCAAAAATTAAAATATAAATCAAATGATTTTCGCTTGATTTTTATAACTGTTATAAGTTAGAATAAGATATAGCAATTATTTAAAAGGGGAAAAATTTAAAATAAATTATAAAAAAATAAAAAATAAACTCGAAAAAAATACAAAAAATCAATTAGAAAAATGAAAAATAATAAAAATTAATTAAAAAATTAAAAGAAATGGAATTTAATGCAAATAAATTGTGAAATTGAGAATAAAAAATCAAGGTTTTTAGGATTTGTGTTTAAGGTTGAAAGTGTCAGCCAAATAAAAAATTATTTGGAGCAGTTGAAAATTGAACATAAAAAAGCAACGCATATATGTTATGCTTACATATTAAGTTCGCCAAATCTTGAAAAGTGCTTTGATGACAAAGAACCTAGCGGAACAGCAGGAAAGCCAATTTTAAATGTTTTGCACAAACAAAATAAATCGAACATCGTGGCTTTTGTTGTAAGATATTTCGGGGGCGTGAAATTAGGTGCTGGAAACTTAACTCGAATGTATTCCAAATGCACAAGCGGAGCACTGCTTAATTTCAAAGATGCAAATACTTAAAATTGCAAAAAACTTTAAATAATTAAAAAATTACAAAAAAAGTAAAAATATAAAAAATTCTAAAAAGACTAATTAAATATTAGCAAATTGTTAAGTAATAAATTTATAAATATATTTAAATATAGTTTCTCAAAGGTAAAAAATGCGAATAACTGACTTTAAAAAAATAGGAAAATCGTCAAAATATAAAGTTTTTATTGATGATGAATTTTGGGCAATTCTTTATGATGAAACAATCATCACCTATAAATTAAATAAGCAAGAGGAATATGAACAGGAATTTTTAAATGCCGTTTTGATGGAAGGGGAGAAAAAACTAGCATTAAACGGCGCACTAAAACTATTAAGTTTGTTTTCAAAAACTGAAAAAGAACTTGCGGATTATTTAAAAATCAAAACCTATTCAGAAGACACTATTAATTATTGCTTGCAAAAACTAAAAGAATTCAATTATTTAAATGATGAATTTTATGCAAAAAATTTTATAAATGCAAAGAAAAAAACAAAGGGCAAAAAAGCAATTGAATATGAATTGAAATTAAAAGGCGTAAGTGATGAAATCATAAAAAAAACCTTATCAGAAATGATTGAAAATCAACAAGATGATGTTTTGAACCTTGCAAGAAAGTTTATCAAAAATAAAGATAATGATTTGAAACTTAAAGAAAAGTTGTTTCGTCATCTTGCTAGCAAAGGCTTTGATTATGATGAAATTAATTTTGCTATAAATGAAGTGCTTAAAAAATAAAATTGTAAAAATTAATGGAAACGAGCACTATCACAAATTTAAAAATGATAAACAAAAAAACAAAAAATTTAAAATGAAATAAAAACGGGAAAAATTATTTTTTCAAAAAAGTTGTTTCTTAGATGGAGAGTAAATGAGAGTCGGAACGGACATTGTTGAAGTGGAAAGATTTGCGAATAAAAACAAAACTTTTTATCAAAAAATCTTTACAGAAAAAGAAATTTTATATTCAAAAAAATATAAAAGTTATGCTGAGCGGTTTGCTGGAATTTTTTGCACTAAAGAAGCAATTATGAAAGCATTGAGCGTTGGCATTTATGAAATTAATCCGCTGAACATTGAAGTTCTGCATTTGAAAACAGGCAAGGCATTTGTCAATTTAACAGGCAACGCAGAAAAAATTTTAGCAAAACTGAGTGAGAGTAACATTGAAATAAGCATTTCCCACATAAAAAGCGTTGCAACGGCTGTGGTAATTATTTATTGATAAAACTTAAAATTATTAAAAAATAAATACACAAAAAATCAAAAATATAAAAATAAATATAGAAAATTAATAAAAAAATACAGATAAATTAAAAAAAATTAATAAAAATATTAAATTAATTAATAAAATAAAAGAAAAATTACTAAATATAAATAAATTAATATTAAAAAGGTAATAATTATGAAAATTTGGTTTTATAACGCACAGATTTTGCAAAATGGTGAAATTATAAAGGGTGATGTTTTAATTAATAATGACAAGATTTTTTATGTTGGCAAAAATCCGCCTGAATTTAATGCAGACAGAAAAATTAATGTTAAGGGAAATCTTTTAATGAGTGGTTTCGTGAACGCACACGCACATACTCCCTCAACAATTTTGCGTGGTTTTGCAGATGACCTGCCACTTCATAACTGGCTTGAAAAAATTATTCCGCTTGAGAGAAAATTAACTCCTGATGACATATATTGGACGACAATGCTCGGCGTTATGGAATATGCCCAGGCGGGTATCACAGCCATAGAAGAAAATTATGCACATTATAAGCCGATAATGTCTGCTTATAAAAACGCAGGATTGAGAGCAAGAATTTCATTTGGATATCCGAATGTAAACCAGAAAAAAGTTGAAAATTTAGATGAACAATTTAGTGATATTACAAAAAATGGGTTCAAAGCTGTTTGTTTTGCTCACTCAATTTATGGAACGCACCAAAACAATTTCGACGACTTGATTAGTTTTTCACGGCAAAAGAATTTGCCAGTTAGCACGCACTTATCTGAAACATTGAAAGAGGTTGGCGATTGCACTGTTAAACACAATAAATCGCCAGTTGAATATTTAGAATATTTGGGATTTTTGGATAGAGAATGCACAGTTTATCACTGTGTGCATTCCGATAAAGATGATTTGAAAATTTTGGCAGATTATAATGTAAATGTTGTTTCTTGCCCGTCCAGCAACTTAAAACTTGCCAGCGGAATTGCTCCGATTTATGCAATGCAAAATGCAGGCTTAAATATTGCACTTGGCACTGACGGTGCATATAGCAACAACAGTTATGATATGTTCAAAGAAATGTTTTTAACGGCAACACTGAATAAGGCGCTTCTTTATAATGCAGAAATTTTAAAAGCAGAAGAAGTGGTTAATATGGCAACAAAAAATGGCGCAAAAGCACTTGGCTTTGAAAATCTCGGGGAAATCAAAGCGGGTTATTTGGCTGACTTAATTATTTTAAATATCAACAAACCGCATCACGCTCCGCATCATAATTTAATATCAAATTTAGTTTATTCAGCGAAATCAAGTGACGTATATTTAACAATGATAAACGGAAAAATAATTTATGAAAAAGGCAAATTTGATATTTATGAAAAACCAAAAGACATTTTTGCTCACTGTCAAAGAATTAAAAAAAGAATATTGAGTTAAGAATAACCAAAAGCAAATTTTACAATTTTATTAAGATAATATAATTCATTATCTTTATAATAATCTAAAGTTAATAAATTTAAATATTTATAAATTATTCTTAAATTTGATTGACAAAAAATTGTATTACTATTAAAATACTAAATGAAAGGAGAACTTATGAGCAATCTTAATTCTTTTTCTGATAATGTTGAAAAAGTATTAAAAAAAGCAAGTGATGTGGCTGTAAAGTTTGGCAATTTGCAGGTCGGAACTGAACATATTTTGTATGGTCTGACTTGTGTTGAAGATTGTGCGTCTTGTCAAATTTTATTCGAATATAATGTCACAACCGAAAGTCTGGAAGCGATTTTTGGCGACAACTCTGATTTTATTGAAGTAATAGGCGAGCAGGTTGAATTAACTCCCCGTGTTAAAGAAATGATAAGAATTGCACAGAAAATTGCAATGCAACTTGGACATTCTTTTATTGGAACAGAACACATTTTTTATGCTCTTTTAAACAGTGTTAACAGTTTTGCAGTCAGGCTTTTAATCAGTTATTTTCACATCAATATAAATGATTTAAAAACAAAAATATTAATTATTTTGCAAGGCGAAAGGAAGGAAATTGGCGAAGAAAACCCTACATTAAATTCAAAAAGCGGTTTGCCGGAAAAATTGCTTTCAATGGGAACTGATATAACTTTAAAAGCCAAAGAAGGCAAAATCGACCCCGTCATTGGCAGAGAAGGAGAAATTGAAAGAATAATTGAAATTCTTTGCCGTAAAACAAAAAACAATCCGGTTTTAATTGGTGAAGCGGGTGTTGGAAAAACAGCGGTTGTTGAAGGACTGGCACTCGCAATCGTAAGTGGCAATGTACCAGAGATACTTACGGACAAAATCATTTTTTCTCTTGAAATCGGCGGGCTTATGGCGGGCACAAAATATCGTGGAAGTATGGAAGAACGCCTTAAAAACGCAATTGAAACAATAATTGCACAAAAAAATATCATTGTTTTCATTGATGAAATTCATACGCTTGCTCAGGCAGGCTCTGAAAAGGGCGAAACAAGCCCCGCTGATATGTTGAAGCCGTATCTCGCAAGAGGCGAACTTCAAACAATCGGAGCAACAACAACTGATGAATATCGAAAGTTTATTGAAAAAGACAAGGCTTTAGAACGCAGATTTCAACCAATTTTTGTAAATCCACCAACAGTAGAAGAGACAATGGAAATATTAAAAGGTTTAAAAGATAGTTATGAAGCATTTCATAAAATCAAAATTTCAAACGAAGCAATAGAGGCGGCGGCGCAACTTTCTGACAGATATATTATGGACAGGTATTTGCCGGATAAAGCAATAGATTTGATTGATGAAGCAAGCAGTAAGGCAAAAGTAAATTTTAACTTAAAGCCAGTTGCAATACGGGATAAGGAAGAAAAAATCAAGCAACTTTCTGCTAATAGAGATGAGGCAAGCATTCAAAGAAATTATGAAAAAGCAGCAAAATTGCAATCTCAAATTATAAATCTTGAAAACGAACTTGATGTTTTAACTGCCGAATTTAATAAGAAAACGAAAAAATCAACAGGCTCAATCGGTGCGAATGAAATTGCCGAAGTTGTTTCAAAATGGACAGGCATTCCGGTTACGAAAATAACCGAAAGCGAAAAAGAAAAACTTATGCATTTGGAAGAAATCATTCATAAGCGAGTTATTGGGCAGGAAGAAGCAGTTGACGCAGTTGCAAGGGCAATAAGAAGATCTCGAGTTGGCTTGCAAGATATCAAAAAACCAATCGGTTCATTCTTGTTTATGGGGCAAACTGGTGTCGGAAAAACTGAACTTTCAAAAGCAATTGCTGAAGCAATGTTTGATGATGAAAATAATATAATTCGGTTAGATATGAGCGAATATACCGAAGGGCATTCGGTTGCAAAACTTATCGGTGCACCGCCTGGATATGTGGGATATGAAGAAGGCGGTCAACTAACCGAACAGATTAGACGCAAGCCATATTCAGTTGTCTTGTTTGATGAAATTGAAAAGGCACACCCCGAAATTTTCAATTCACTGCTTCAAATCTTAGATGATGGAAGATTGACCGACAGCCAAGGCAGAGTTGTAAGTTTTCGCAACTCAATAATAATTATGACAAGTAATATCGGTGCAACATTAGTTAAAAATAAAGAACTTGGGTTTAATGAAAACAGTTTCGATGATGATTTTGAAAAGTCTAAACAGATTTATTTTGATGCGTTAAAGAAAAAGTTTAAACCGGAATTTATTAACCGCATTGATGTGATTTGCGTGTTCAAACCGCTTGGACCTGACGAACTTACCAAAATTGCAAAAATATTAATTAATAATATCAATATCCGATTGAGAAAGCAAGACTTGGAACTTAAAATAACCGAAGAAGCACTTAATTTAGTAGTAAAAAATGGTTGTAAAAATCCGGAGTTTGGTGCAAGACCGCTAAAAAGATTTATTCAACAAGAAATTGAAGATACAATTGCAGAAAAAATCTTGATAGGCGAGTTAAAAAAATCAGGAATTGTGATTATAGATAGCCAAAATGAAAAACTGATTTTTGAAAGCGAAATAAAATAAAGTGAAAATAAATAACAATTCATTCATTTGATTTGTCCGTTAGACCCGTTTGAATTGCCCGTTAGACTCTGGCTCGCCCGCTCGCTCGGTCCGTTAGACCCGTTTGAATTGCCCGTTAGACTCTGGCTCGCCCGCTCGCTCGGTCCGTTAGACCCGTTTGAATTGCCCGTTAGACTCTGGCTCGCCCGCTCGCTCGGTCCGTTTGACCCGTTTGAATTGCCCGTTAGACTCTGGCTCGCCCGCTCGCTCGGTCCGTTTGACCCGTTTGATTTGCCCGTTAGACCTTAAATTAAAATAATAAATAAAAAAACAAATAAAAAATAGGAGATAAAAATGAAAATAGAATTAACAGAAAAAAATTATGAAATAAGTGATAAATTAAGGGATATTATTAATAAGAAAATATCCAAATTGGACAGATATTTTGGAAAAGATGGAATTGCACGAGTTGTTTGCAAACAGGAAAATAAAACAAACAAACTTGAAGTTACTGTAACAAATAAAGGTTTGCTTTATAGGGCGGAAGTTGTAGGCGAAAATATGTATGAAAATATTGATTTTGCTTTGCCGAAAATTGAAAGACAAGTAATTAAGGAATTTGAGAAAAAGCGTGATAAGTTCAGAAATATTGCAATTGATTATTCAGATTTGCTATTCCTGGATAAAAAGCCAGAAGAAATAAACAAAGAAATAATAAAAAAGAAAGTGTTTAATTTGGATCCGATAACAATTGAAGATGCAAAAGATTATATGGAAGCAGTAGGGCATACTTTTTATGTGTTCCTTAATGTCGAAACTGGCAAAGTTAACATCTTATATAACCGCAACGACAACCGCCTCGGCATTATTGAATGTAATGTTTAGTTGAATTGCGTTAAAAAAATTGCCATTTAATATTAACAAAATAAGTTTCGGCTTAGTCGAAACTTATTTTATTGTTTGCAATGTAAAAGTGCAATATATGCTACCGAATTTGATTGCCGTTTTAAATTTTCGCTTACAAAATTGTTATTTATAAATAATTGATTTTATTAAATTTCCTGCGAAAATAATTTTTAATAAAATCTAGCCTGTTTAAAAACAATTCTTATCCTGCAAGGATTTGGCAATTGCATAATATTATAATGTTTAAACATTTAAAATAATAATCGGGCGAATACCTGCAACATAAGTGGTGCGAATTTCACTAACGGCTCCGGTAGTATATCTTGCACCATCTGTATAAGTATAACCCGAAAAAACAGCTGATGTTTGTACTCGCCTAAGCCAATAATATTCTGCAAGATCAAAGCCAATTGTAGTTGCCCAGCTGGTTTTAGTGCAAGTTAATGCTAAAGCTAATGCTCCTGAATAATAATTAGAATATTTATAAGATAGCATGGTGGAAGATAAAATGGATAATTGTGAACCATCATCGAATGTTCCCAAATTTGTTTCCGGACTAAACATTTTGTCTTTCATATTAGATAAGGTGCTATATAAACTTACATTCGTCCATAAAACATTAGCCCCACTACCATATGTAGAGCCTGCAATAATTTTTTCACTGAACAAAAGCAGTTGATTCGATGCCAGATTATCAGAATTTATATTTGGAAATCCTAAATTAGCATTATTATAATTATTACCATTTCCAATAACAAGCCATCTAACAGGTTCAACATTATAGTATTTAGTACTATATAATTCATATTTTTTACCTGTTTCAAGATTCTCATAATATCCTGAAGTGGAATTATAAATTGTTCCAGTTGGCTGTGTGGTTCCATATAAACTTTGTGGATATTCGCCAAAATCGACATAATAAAGCCCGTTATAACTGCCTGAAGTATATTTGCCCGTTACACCTAACCACTCCCAAGGTAATTCCGTTTGTAAATCAATTTCAATTCTGATTGCATTTGCAGTTATACCTGTGGCATTATCCGAACTGATTTTAAATGTTAGCAGGCTTATTGAAGGGTCGTTCACTTCCACAGCAGTATCGGCAGTTTCGTAGAAAGGATTGGTTGCTGTGCTAAAAGGTGCACTTTGTTCGCCCGTGCCAACAAAGTCAATATTCGCCCGATAATAAATAATTTCCGTGGTGCTGTAATTTTCCACATAAACATAAAATTCCATTTCGCCGTTGGCATCGCATTTTAAGCCCAAGTCTTCATTAGCGCCTAACTGCTCAAACGAAGTTTTTGTTTTTCCACCATTTGTGTCAATGTTATATGTATTAAAAATTATGGCAGAATTTGGTTTTGCAAAATTTTCAGCAGTAACAGAATCATTTGGTTGCTTAAAATTTATATCAGTATTACTATTTGTAGCAAGATAAACCTTGGCGGTTACCGCTGAATCAAATGACACATTAACGCTTAGCCCCATTTTAGTATTACTCAATATTGCAAGTATTCCTGCAAACAAAGTTATACAACAAAAAATAATAACCAGCCCGCTTGCAATAAGTTTTTGCATTCCTTTATTAAATCTTATCATTAAATACTCCATTTTAAGTTTTTATATTTTTTAATCAAAACTTATGTTTTATATTTATTATCCTAACATTTTCGTTTAATTTTTATATTAATTAATTTTTTTGTTATATCTATCTATGTATTGTTTGTCATTTTACTTTATTATTTGTTCTTTATATAAAAATATCACAAAATTTTGCAAAAGTCTACTCAAATTTCAATTTCAAGAACTTTTTTTACAAATTTTTGCTTTTGTGTCTAAAATTAAAATTTCTTTCAAAAACCACTGTTGACATTGTTTTTAATAAAAGATATAATAATTAATACAAAATAAAGGAACTTTAAGTAATATGGATGAAAAAATTTATCTTGACAACGCAGCAACAACATATGTTTCCGGTGAAGTTTTAAATGAAATGCTTCCGTGTTTTAACACGATTTATGGAAATTCAAGCAGTGTTCATAAATTCGGCAGAGAAGCCATTGGAATTGTGGACAGGGCAAGAGATAGAATTGCAAATGTAATTAATGCAGAAAAATCAAACGAAATATATTTCACAAGCGGTGGCACTGAAGCAAATAATTGGGCTATAAAAGGAATTGCAAGTGCAAATAGAGATAAGGGGAATCACATTATTACTTCTTCAATTGAGCATGATTCTGTTTTGGCAAGTTGTAAATGTCTGGAAAAATTGGGCTTTAAGATAACATATTTGCCAGTTGACCAGCACGGACTCGTAAGTATTGCAGATTTGATGCACCAAATAAAAAAAGAAACTATTTTGATTTCGATAATGTCCGTGAACAATGAAATCGGCACAATTCAAAACATTAAAGCAATTGCAAAAACCGCACACGAAAGTGGCATTATTTTTCACACTGATGCTACTCAAGCACTTGGCAACTTAATGATAAATGTTCAGGATATGGAAATTGATGTAATGACAATGAGCGCCCATAAGGTTTATGGACCAAAAGGCGTTGGCGCATTGTATATTAAAAACGGAATAAAGATTGACAACTTGATTGACGGCGGAAGTCAGGAGCGTGGAAAGCGTGGCGGAACGCTTAATGTTCCAGCAATCGCAGGTTTTGGCAAGGCGGTTGAAATTGCAGGGCGAGATTTAAGCGTAAATCAACAAAAACTTAAAGCAATAAGAACATATTTTTTGGAGAAGGTAACCGAAAAAATCCCTTATATTCACTTAAACGGACATGCACAACAAAAAGTTCAAAGCATAGTTAACCTTGCTTTTGAAATGATTGAAGGCGAATCAATTTTGATGCTTTTAGATTTAGACGGCATTTCAGTTTCAACTGGCTCGGCTTGTGCTTCGGGTTCAACTGAGTTGTCGCATGTTTTGAAAGCAATCGGGCTTGATGAAGAACTTGCCCGTGGTTCAATTCGCTTTTCTTTTGGTAAATCTATAACAAAAGCAAAAGTTGATTATGTTATTGAAAAACTGGTTTCGGCCGTTGAAAAATTAAGGAATATATCTCCGCTAACAAAAACAGGCAGAGCAAAAAAACAAGATAATAAAAAATAAAATGGGGACTTAATTTTATATTAAGTAACATGAACGAAGAACGGAGAATAAAATGTATGACGAAAGAGTTACAATAAATTTTGTGAAGCCAAAAAACGCCGGCGGACTGCATGGCGCGAATGCTGTTTGTAACATAAAAAATGATGCAAGTGGGGAAGTTGTCAAACTTTATTTCAAAGTTGATGACGAAACAAAAGTCGTTGAAGATGCTCGCTTTAAGGTTTTCGGTTGCCCTGTTACAATCGCTTCGGCAAATGTTGCTTGCGAACTGGTCAAAGATAAAACATTGGAAGAAGTTTTGCAAATAAAAGATTTTGATATAATAAGCGCACTCGGCAAATTGCCACTTAACAAAATCTACTGTGCAATTTTTGTTGAAGAAGCAATCAAAGCCACCGTCGAAAATTATTACTCCCGCTTGGACAAAGAAAACAAGAAGAAAGAAGATAATTCGGATATTAAATAAACACATAGACTTAACCAACTTATAAATGTTAAATTCTAATCAAGAACAATTAAGATTTTATTAGTGGATAGGCTAGAATAAAAGGCTTGTTGATTTTTTATATTAAATTTTATTTGATATAATATAATTTAGTTAAGAAGAAATGAATTATAATATTCGTTAGCGAATAAAAAACTCTATATTGTTTAACATTATTCATTGCTTTTTTAAAATCAGTTTAGTTTAATTAAGAAGTGAATTGAAAAGTTTAGTTATAAAATAAAATTCGCCGGCAGAGCGGGATTTGAGAAAATCTCAAATCCCAGCAAACACTTTCGTGTTTGCGTTGGCTTTTTCAAAGCCAACCTCTGCCGGCGAAATATCTTTCTTTAAAAAACTATTATCAAAATTACTAAAACTATGAAATTTTTTTGCTATCAGTTTTTTGTCGAATTAAACTTAATAAAGATAGTTCTATAAAATAATTATTTTAAGAATTTATTTAAAACATAACTCCGACGAAATACTTTTTGCAAATAATTTATTATAACTAATTTATTTAAATAACAAATTCCTGCAAAATATTTTAACTGGAGTTTGTTTGTATTCTTATTTAAAAATTTAAAATGATTGTAGAGCGAACTAAAAGAATATTAGTAGTTTCAGAAACAGAAGAATAATAGGTTCCCATATTACTATGAATTGCATATTTTTTCAGCGTTGCTGCATAATTTTGACTTTGTACCCAAAATCTATCAGAAGCATATAAATTTAATATTGAAGAAGCATATGCTGTTGGTGAACATCTACTTTGATTTACAGTTAAATAATAATCGATTCTATATGGATAACCTTCTGTGTCTTTTGACAACGAGTAAAGATATTGATTATTTCCGAACTTGCTTAATTTATTTTTTTCTAAATCACTAAATATTGTATTTCCTAATGGATTATTTAAATTGACACTATAAGTTGATGCAGATATTAAATTTTCGCTAATTAAGAGCAGTTGGTTAGATCCTAAAGTATCAAAGTTTTTATTAGGAAAATCAGCATAAGTTCCGCTATTTCCTATAACAAGCCATCTTACTGGTTCGACTAAATAGTAAGTATAATTTGGATCGGTGCCTCTTCTAGCATATTTTTCTCCATTTACTGAACTTGTATAATAATTATTTGCATCGGGTTCACCAGTTATACCTGATATTATTTCAGTGTTTATTTCTTGTGTTTGTGGATATTCCCCCATGTCAATATAAAAAAGCCCACTATAATTTCCAGAAGTATATTGTGCTAAACCCAATATTGAAGCGAATGATGTAGATAAATCAATCTCAATTTGAATTGTGTTTGCGTTTAATCCCGTGTCACTATCAGATAGAATTTTAAAGATAAGCAGGCTTATGGAAGGGCTTTCAACTCCCAAGGCAGTTCCGGCGGTTTCAAAACTAGGGTTAGTTACTGTGCTAAATGGTGCAACTTGTTCGCCCGTGCCAACAAAGTTTATATTTGCACGATAATAGACGCTCTCAGTTTCGCTGTAATTTTCAACAAAAACATAAAACTCCATTTCGCCGTTTGCATCGCATTTCAAACCATTGTCCGCACCCAATAGTTCAAATGCGTCTTTTTGAAGTGAGTTTCCATCTTTGGTGTCTAAAATCAAAGCTGAATTTGCTTTTGCAAAGTTTTCAGCAGTTACAGTTGAATTCGGTTGTTTGAAATCCACCGCCGAACTACTGTCCGTTGCCAAATAGACTTTGGTGGTGACTGCTGGGTCAAAAGATATATTAACACTCAAACCCACTTTTTCAGTGCTTAAAATTGCCCAAGCTGTCACAAACAGTGCTGTCAACGACATAAGCAATGCGATTCCGCTTGCAATAAGTTTTTGCATTCCTTTATTTGACATAAACATTTTGTAAATCCTCCATTTTTTATATTAATTAAAATATGCATTACAAATTATTTTATAATAATCCATTATTCTGCATAAGTCAACTGAAAGCTTAGTAATTTTTTATACTAGCAAATAATTTAATATAGATATAATTAGCATTATTAATATAAGCGATTTTATACGAATTAATTTTATAAGTTAACTAAAATATTGAAAATTATTAAAATATTTAATAAATTACTCAATTTGAATATTTTTAATTACTGACAAATTGGAAATATCATTATTAAAAAAATGATCGAGTTAAAATTAGAAGAATTGGCGAGTGTGCATTAACTTGTCGCGAGCGGGCGGGCTGGTTTTTTTGAAATTTAATAAATACAAACCCAAATTTTTTTCAGTTTATTGAAGAATTTTTGAAATTTTTTATTATTGACATTTTTAGAAATTGTGGTATTATAAACTTAAAAAAATTTATTAATTTGTTGAATTTAAGTAATATATTTATATGCAAGTTGTAGGATAAATTTAAACAAAACGAGTAATGAACAAACACAAATCAAAGCAAAAATAGAATAATTGGAATATTTAATAAATATTTTGAATTTATGAAAATAAAACAATGTTTTAAAAAAAGGAGAATTTAATGGAAAATGAAATAGATGAAAAAGAGCAAATAATATTAACCGAAAAAGAAGAAGCCATTTTAGAAAAAGTTTTAGAAAGAGTAGGCAAGATTTTAACCGAAGAAAATTTAAGAAAAAAATCAGAGCAAATAAAACAAATCAATAGAAATTATCATTTCCCACTAATTGACAATTCTTTCTCAGGAATTTACAATGATAAATCAAAACAAAAAAAAATAAAACTTGGATTTTTCCTTAATATCCAATTTAATAGACATAAAAATGTTATGTTGAAGGCGGTTGGTTATGATGAACGTGCATTATTGTTTATTGACAGCAGACTGCTTGAAAATGATATTGAATTTGCCAAAAACCTTATAAAAGTCAGCCCTAATGCTTTTATTATTGCTGGAAAACTTCAATCAGATAAAGACTTTTGCATTTTTGCCATTGAAAATGGTTGTCATTATGCTGTACATAATTTTTTG
Source organism: Clostridia bacterium (assembly GCA_028694075.1). GTDB lineage: Bacteria > Bacillota > Clostridia > Christensenellales > UBA1242 > UBA5489. The sequence continues at coordinate 18,774 of JAQUUD010000001.1, read as the reverse complement.
AAAGATCCCGAAGTTATGGAAATAGCAATCAAAAAGGATCCTATTGCAATGCTTTCCGTTCCAGAAAAATTAAGGAAAAATGTTGATTTTATGGTTGATATGATAGCAAAATATCCAAAATGTATTGATTATTTCACGGAAAAAGAAAGTTCATATATCAATCTTTTGTCTGATTGCTTTTTCCCGGGTTTGTTTTGCAATGTTAAAAGAAACGTAAGCAAAGAAATTTCTCCAATTAAATGGTTGTTTGATATTTTTGAAAATAAGGAATTATTAGAAAGACTTCCCACGGATATGAAAAAAATTTGCAATGAACGAATAAAACAATCAAAAACAAATCAGGAAAAAGAATTTTATAAAATAAGATATACAGATTTAGTTAAAAGTTTTAATACGAGTTACATAAAATATAAAATAAGTCAAGATATTAATAGATATACTAGAAGAACTAAAACAGCGTTTGAAAAACAAAATGATTTAACCGAAGACCGAAGTATGTAAGATTTTATTTAATTCTAAGCAGTTTAATTAAATGTGATTAAATTTTTTAAATATATAAAAATTTTTTAATTTGATATTAAAGTTGAATTTTAATTACTTATTTTGATAAAATAGGATAAATGTTTCTTAGTCAATTTGTAATAAGATATTCTTGTCTAATTTTATTAAAATCATTATAAGGGTTTTAAAAAAAATTTTAAATATGTCTTTGCCTGAGTGGAAAAATTAAAATTTTAATTTAAATTAGTTGACATTGAATTTCATTAATGATATTCTTATGAAAGCAATTTAAAAATAATTGAATTATTTATTTTTCAGGCGAATTTAATTCTAACGGAGATTATATGAAAAAAACAATAAAAATAATATTTTCATTTTTGGCTTGTTTTATAGTTTCAATTATGACATTTTATGGTTGTGCTCAGCCACTTTTAACGGCTCCCACTGTAACAGCCGAAATGGTCACAACAGGCGATGCTTTGGCATATGAAGAGTATATTTATTTTGCAAACGCTTTTAAATCTTTCTCTTCACTTACAAAGAATGATAATGACATAGGAAATGTAATAAATGAGGCACTTTATCGTGTTAAACTGGTTGACAATAAAATTGAATATGATGAAGAAACAAATATGCCGGAGAATGTTGAACTTGTCCTTTCAAAGGTTTTAGGCAGTGACCATACTTTTTTATTCAGCATTAACGATTATATATATTTTGCATCGCCGAACTCTCGCAAAGATATGAGTTCAGCAGATAAGTTTGAATTAACAACATATTTTCGTGTTAAGACCGATGGTACAAATTTATCTGAAATTTATACAACTGAAACCGAAGTTTCAAATCAAACAATTTTAAAGGTTGAAAATAAAAATTATTTGATTTTTCAAGATGGAACCTCAGTTGTTAAAATTGAACTGGGCAATTCAATTGGCAGAGCAGAAACAATTGCAACTGAAATTAAAAATGTGGTTTTTGCAAAAACTGTCGCAGAAGAAAATGACAAATATATTTATTACACAACTGATATTAGCGACGAATTAATAAATTTAGGGCAAACTGGAACTTATATTTATAAACTTGATATAACAACTGGCATTTCAACATTAATGAATGAAATAGGTTATTCAAATAAGACAATAACGCCAGTTAGCGTTGTGAATGGAAATTTGCATTTCACAATGAATGACTCTGATAGTTTGACATATTATTATTCATATTCAAGTGGTGCTTTTTCTACGGCTGTAAAAATTTCTAACCCGATTGATAACATCACAGTAAACAATTTTTTGAGTTTAAAATCAAATTCTAATGATAGAACATATTATATATTCGCAGTTTCAACTGATAATGTTAATAAAACTTATTGCCTTCAAAGTGGAAGCAAAGATTTTTCTGAAAGCAATTTGCTTGTTGGAAGTGCAATTGAAATTTTATTTGCTTATAACGATTATGTTTATTACGCTGTTGAAAATGAGGGGATTTACAGAATTTCTGTTTTAGACAAAGTTGTTCAAACTGTGGCTCTTTGTGAAAGTTTTAAAACAACTAATATTGGATTTGATGGAAAATATGTATATTTTTATAAAACAAGTGAAGTAAATAGCACCGGAACATATTATATGCATAGAGCAGATGTAAGAAATGCAGAACGCGGGAATGATGGCATAATTGAATTGGTTGGATTTTTAGATGAACAAGATATGCCAGAAGAAACCGAAGAATAGAACTTAAATTAAAAATTTAGAAAACAAAGAATAAGTTTTAAAAATTAAAATAATATTAAAGATAAAATCAAGCTATAACTTTTGGAGGAAAAATGGCTGATAAAAAACCTGTTTATATCAGATGTCCTAGATGTGAGTTAAATTATTGTTTAAAAAAAGATAAATATTGTTCTGTTTGCAAAGCCGAAATGAACGGCAATAAAGATTTTCTAATTGATGATTTAGATTTGGAGTTATGTCCGATTTGTAAAACAAATTATATCCAACCTGATGAAATAATGTGTGCAACTTGCTTAAAAGAAAGGAAACATTCCATTGTTGATGACACAGACATTGAACAGGAATGGGACGAATATATAAATCGTGACGAAACAGATTATGTAGAAGATGAAGAAACAGGCGAAATGGCATCTGTTTCAGAACTTGATGAAGATATTTTGGGCGCTGATTTAATTGAATCTGACCTTGAATTCGCAGATTTTGAAGAAGACGCAGGGGAAGATGACGAAGATTCTGAATCCGACGAAGACGACTTTGAAGAGGTTGATGCTGATGAATCCGACGACAAAGATGATGATGACGACATATAAATTTTGTTTAATAAATTATTTTAATAATATTAGTTCCTTTATTTAATTTTAAATATCAATTCCATTAAAAATATTTATATGGAAATGAACTTAAATGTTAATAATTAACGCCGGTATGAAAAATATCATACTGGCGTTATTTTTACATCTCCGCATAAAACATCAAAATAAGAAAATGTTTGCGAACGGCTTTGCCTCTGGCTTACAAATGCTTCAACAGTAAAAACACTGGGATAAACGCTTATGATTATGGCTTTAAAAGTGTCGATTTTGTTTCGACCTTTGTTGATTTCCATATTAATTGTATTGCCCTTTAATTCAAGTATTCTTTTTTTTATATCATCAAGCGCGATTATGTTCCGTTTCATAAAGCCCCCTGATTTCGATTATTTCCTAAAATTTGTCTGGTTAGTCATATTCTACAATTTCTCTTAATAAAATATAAAGAAATGATGGAGGTTTGAAATATGTCATTTGAAAAAAGCAGATGCAATTTTATTAAAAAATCCAGACTAAAAGGTGAACAAATTATGCTGGACGGTGCAATTAATAGCATCAGTGGCGGAGATTTTCAAAAAATGCTTTGGATTAATGCTTGCCCGCAGATTGATAGTGTTGAGCCACTAACAAAGGAAATCAGTGTTTCAGGCAAAGCGATGATTGAAGCCGTTTTTATTGATAGTGAAAATAAAGTTTGTACGGCGGAAACCAGTTTGCCATTTTTAACTAAATTTATTAATGAAAATGTTAATCCAACAACAAAAATAAATCTTAATGCAACAATCAGCGATATAAACTTTGAAGAAAGTAATTCAAGGGTTTCTTCTATTATTAATTTTGATGTTGATATAACAAGTGTAAACGAGTTGGAATTATTAAACGGCGGAGATGAAAATATATGCCTTAAAGAAGATGAAATTGTTTCGCAAAAACTTTTGAAAGATGACTGCATAACATTCAATGAAGAACAAAAAGTCACAATAACGGAATCTTTTGACCGAATTATTTCCGTCTGCACTGATGTTGTGATTAAGGACATAACTTGCAATGCAAACTTTTTCATTGTTCAAGGTGAACTGCTTACAAAAATATTTTACGTTATTTGCGGAGAAACAGAAAGGATTATATCAGTATCGGCTGTTGAAAGTTTCAAGCGGGAGATTGAAGTGGGTTCATTGTCAGAAAACTCCAGTGTTGAAATTGAAATTAATGTTAAAAAGGAAAATTTAAAGTTTGAGCAAGAAAACATTGAAAACGGCTCAAATGTAATTATTACTGTGCCTCTTGATTTGTGTTTTAAAGCATATGAAGAAATTAAAATTGCGTGTGCATCAGATTTATTTTCATTAAAAAATAATTTGGAAATTGTAAGCAATGATTATGAAAGAACGAAAATTGTTTCTGCAATGTATTTTGAAAGCAAAATTGAAGGGAGCATTTCGCTAAGCGAAAAAGAGCCAAGAATTGACAAATTGTTAGGTGTGTCAAAAGGCATTATAAAACCAACAAATCAATACATTAAAGACGGGGAAATCGTTTTGGAAGGCATTGTAAGCGTCAATGTTGTGTATCTAAATGATGAAACACAAACCATAAATTGCGTTAAAAAAGATTTACCTTATATAATATCAGAAAAAACCGAAGTGGAGGCAAGTTTCAACATCTGTGCAAGACTTGTTTTATGTGATGTTGATGTTATTGCAAGGCGGGGCAGAGAACTGTTTTTAGATGCCAAAATTAAAGCAAGTGTAAGATTTTTCGGAGCCTTAAAAGGCACTTTGATAACAGATGCAATAATGGGCGAGCCACTTCCTATGAAAGAAGAAGCGATTGAAATTTATTTCGGCAAAACCGGCGACAAAATGTGGGACATCGCCAAAGAATTAAGAACACGCCCCGAAGTGATAGTTGAACAAAATCCGGAAATCAACAGCCCGCTATCCGAAAACTGCAACATAATAATATATCATCAAAAAAATGTAAACCCGACCTCAATCCTCTTAGCCAAAAAAAACATTGAATATTAAAAATTTTATTCATTAATAAAAAACATATAATTGTAATTATAAATTAATAATAAAAGACATCTAGTTTTTATTAAAAAAAAATCAAAAAACACGATTAAAAAAATGTCGAAAGTATATTTACTTTTGGCATTTTTTCTAACTTCAAGTGAACGAACATATAGCATATTAAATCGCACGAAAGCGAACACGGCGACTAAAAGGCTTGATTTTAAGCGTACGCTTAAAATCAAGCCCAAGATTTTATCTTGAAAAATTTTGCGTTTGCAAAATTTCCTTTTAGTCGCCGTTTTAATCAACTATTATTTACAAAACAAAGTTTTTTTTAATCAAAGAAGGAATTAATGATTTCTAAAATTCTACTTTTATATGAACTTACAGATGTACTGCCGTTGATGAAGCATAATGGCGGATAAACAATGCACCACCAGTTATCGCCATCTGCCTCGCCTAATTCCATAATCAAAGCATCATAAAATCCGCTTTCCAAAGTTAAGTTTCCATAATTTCTCGCAGGGAAATTTTCATAATTTAATTTTGCATTGCTTGCATAATTAAAATTATTTTGCATTAAAACATTATCCGCAACTGCTTCAAGATTGACTAAATTTTGTTCAATCGTTTTTTGTGCATCTTCCTTGCTTTCACAAGTGGATAATAAAGGAATAAGATAATCCACAATAGCATCTTTAACTTGATATTTAACATTTTGGTCTTGTTCACTGTTTGAGTTTGCGCGAATATGAATTCTTAAATAATCGCTTGCTTCAACTGCCAAAGGCTGTGAAAAAATAAGTATACCGAGCATTGCAATAATTGAAAGTGTTATGGCTAAATATTTCATTGTTTCTCCTTAACTATAATAATTTTTAACTTCATATTGCTTTGCAAACAGAATAATCTTATTTTATTTTTGAATAATTTGCTGATATTTGCAACATAATAGCAAATAAGGAGAAAAAGATATGTTCAGAAAAAGATTTTTTGCAGTTTTTATGGTAACGGTCTTGCTTTTTGGCGGACTGTCAGTTCTAACAATTCACGCTCTTAATATGAATAATAATTTTTTTAATACTGAAAATACTGTAACAACTGCCACCGTTTCAGAAAACAAGGCAATACAGCAAAAACTTAAAAATTGGGGTTATTACACCGGTGCAATAGATGGCATCATAGGACCAAAAAGCAAAACAGCGATTAAATATTTTCAAAAAGTTAATGGGCTGGCAGTTGACGGCATTATTGGTCCACAAACTTTAAAAGCACTTGGCATTTCAACTGGAAAATATCAATCCAGTTCAGATGTATATTTGCTCGCTAAGTGTGTATATGCTGAAGCCAGAGGCGAGCCTTATGCCGGACAGGTTGCGGTCGCCGCCGTAATTCTTAACAGAGTAAAAAGCCCTGATTTCCCAAACACCATAAGCGGAGTTGTTTATCAACCGTGGGCATTCACGGCAGTAAACGACGGGCAAATCAAATTAGAGCCAAACAGCACTGCATATCAAGCGGCACAAGATGCCTTAAACGGCTGGGACCCAACATATGGTTGTTTATTCTATTACAACCCTGTTAAAGCAACCAATAAATGGATATTTGGTAAAAAAGTTGTAACAACAATAGGAAAACACACCTTTGCAATTTAAATATATTAAATTACAATCGCTCATAAAATTTTAATTTAATTTATAACTAATTTTAAGATTATATGAAAAAAACTTATTTTAATATAAAATAAAAAAAAGGAGATTAAAAAAATGGCAGAAAAAAGCAAGACAAAAGAAATTATAAAAAATAACAAAGCGCTGGTGATTGCAGTCTGGATTTTAAGTGCACTTTTGTTAATCACATTAATTCTTTATGCAGTAACTATGCAAAACGCAATGAACACTGCACTGGATTTGGAAGATGTTTATCAAAAGAATTTTTATGATTTGGTGGATAATATAAACAACACTGAAACCAAATTAGCCAAAACCTTGTCATCAACTGACGAAGAGTATCAGGCAAAAATGCTTGACCAAATCAGCAGAAATGCAGTTATGGCACAAGAAAATTTAAACAATTTGCCTTATTCAATGAATGGCCTTGATGAAGGCATTGCTTTCATAAATCAAGTTGGCGGTTACACCGAAACTTTAAGTAAAAATTTGGTCAAAGGGCAAAAATTAAGTTCAACCCAAATCAAAGAACTTGAAAATATTTATGATTCCGTTTTAGATATGAAAGATTCATTGAATCTAATGACCAAAGATATGTGGAATGGTTATAGTATTGTAAAAACATCGAATAGCCTAAATGGTGATTTTAATGGTTTCACGATTGATATGAAATCAATAAAGCCCGAAGGAGTTGAATATCCGGTTCTAATTTATGATGGTCCGTTCTCAGATTCTCAGGTTAAAAAAGAAGTTAAGGGCTTGAAAGGCAACACTGTTGATGAAGGCACAGCAAAAGCAACTTTGCTAGAGATTTTCAGTGATTACACCGATGAAATGGTAGAACTTGAAAATGAATCAAATGGCAATTTCCAAACATATAATTTTAGAGTTCAGGCAAAGGAAAATGAAAAAGATATAGTCGCTTTTGTGCAAATGAGCAAGGTTGGCGGACATTTATTGACCCTTTCTGCTTATAACGCAAATAAGGAAGAAAACGAAAGTTATGAAAATTTTAAAAATAAAAATACAAATTCAACTAAATTTAATAAAGAAGATCCTGATGTAAGTGAAAAAAATGTCAAAGAAACCACACAAAGCGAAATAGTGGAGAATAAAGTTGATACAGAAGAAATTGAGGAAAAAAACATTAATCAAAATGAGTCAGGAAGTAAAGGCAAAAAACTTACCTTAAAAAATGCTGAAGCAATTGCATTAGACTTTGCAAAAAAGAATAAACTTGAAAATATGAAAGTTGTTTGGAGTGACACAGTAAACGGAAATGCCTTTATTAATCTTGCACCTGTCCAAAATGATATAATTTTATATCCTGACCTTGTAAAACTAAAAATTGATTTATATAATGGAATTGTATTGGGTTATGAAGCAACTTCATATTATATGAATCACGTTGAAAGAAGTCTTCAAAAAGGCAGTGTGTCGGTTGATACAGCAAGAAACAAAATTGGTGCGAAATATGTAATTTCGCAAGAAAGAGTGGCATTAATCCCTCTTGATTACGGCAGAGAAGTGCTTTGTCACGAATTTGTTTGCAAATATGGCGGTGATGATTATTATTTTTATATTAACTCAAGCAACGGAAAAGAAGAGAATATTTTAAAAGTTATTCAAACAGACAATGGAAACTTACTGATGTAATTTTTAGTAAACAATTGAAAATTTAGTTTATAAGAAAATTTAGTTTATAAGAAAATTTAGTTTATAAGAAAATTTAGTTTATAAAAAAATTTATTTATAAAAAGTTCAGTAAAGAATTTTAATTTTAATTTAAAAAGTATATTGAGAATAATTAAATTGAAGTAAGATTAATATTTGATTGATTATTGTAAAGATAATTTAATATTTTAGGATTTTTACCAACTAAATTGCGGGCAGGGAAGAACAAGCCTTTAAAGGCTTGTTCAGCAAAACTTGAATCAGTTTTGCTGAAAATTTTTGACTTGAAGGTCAAAAATTTGCTTCCCTGCCCGCTTTTTGTTTGACTTGTCCGTTTGACTTGTTGTCCGCTCGCTTTGTCCGTTCGACCAGTTCGACTTGTCCGTTCGACCAGTTCGACTTGTCCGTTCGACCAGTTCGACTTGTCCGTTTGACCAGTTCGACTTGTCCGTTTGACTGTTGCCCGCTCGCTCCGCTTCGCCCGCTCGCCCTGCTCCGCCCGCTCGCTCCGCTTCGCCCGCTCGCCCTGCTCCGCCCGCTCGCTCCGCTTCGCCCGCTCGCCCTGCTCCGCTCCGCTTCGCCCGCTCGCTTTGTCCGTTTGACTTGTTCGACTTGTCCGTTTGATTTGTTTGACTTCGCCAACCGATTATGCAACTTTTTTGATTAAAAAAATTAATAATTATATTAAAAGTATGGTTATTTCAACTTAATTTTGAAAGCACGATGATAATTTTATACAATAGACTTGCAAACCATTCAAACTTATGTTACAATTTGCTGAAATTGATATAAATATGTTTGCTTTTGTCTGCAATAGTCGAAAGGCTATACAAAATACAAAAAATAAGGTAATATACGAATATCATTTATAAGACAAAGGAGAAAAATATGGATTTAGCAGAAAGAAAATTGCAACTGGAAAATTTAGGTGTTCACGACCTGAGAAACATCGCACGTATGTGGGGCGTGCCTTCTCCCACAATTATGAAAAAAGAAAAGTTGATAAATGAAATAATACAAATTATGTCAGGCGAAAAAAAATTGGCAGTGAAACAAAAAGCCGGTCGTCCGATTAAAAATAAACTTATGGCAAGAGGATTTCAGGAAGATTTATTACCAAAGGAACTTCTTGATTTTGCTGAACAACGTAATAAGGATACTATCTTAATTGACAGGTTCTTGCCGTTTGCTCAAAATGAAGAAAATGAAATTAATAGCGTAATGGAACACAAGCAAGGTTATCTCATAAAACACAATCACGATTATTATTTTTGCACAACAGATGATGATTTGGTATATGTGCCTGATGTGCTGGTTGCACAATTTGGTTTAGTTTCCGGAGATTATTTGTCGGTTATTGCTTCAGGTGTTAAAGGCAAAAATTATTTTATGGCACGGGATATTGAAAAATTAAACGGAAAAAAATTTGAAAATTGTTTCCGAAAATTTTGCTCAATAAAAGATGTCGTATTAAACGACAATGTTGAAATAGTTGATAATATTAAAGAAGGCTCAAAAACACACATTTATAGCCCAAGCAGAATGGAATTTATTGAAAAAAAAGCAAATGTGTTAAATGAATTAGTAAAAAAAGGCTACTCTTTGTTTATAGTTGCAGTTGGAGTGCCAGCTGACGGTTTGTTGAAAATTCAAAAATATATAACAAAGTTTACAGATTTTGTTAGTTATTTTGAAAATGAACCTTTATATGCATTTGAAGCGGTTAATAATGCAATAAATCACGCAACAGTGCTTGCAAGAACTGGACAAAAAGTGGTTATTGTGGTTTTAGATGTTGAAAATATTTACACAGAACTTGATATGTATTTTCTTGCAAAAGGTGAACATAAAGATATTCACGCATACAGCACAATGAAAACTTTAAGAAAACTTATGGGCTTGAATAGATGTTTAAATAATGACGGAAGCATTACAATTTATTCAACAACGTCAGATAAAGAATTTGAGTTTATTTAATTAAAATAATTTATGTCATTAATGATTAAGTTAAAAATTAATTTTCATAAAAATAACAAGAATTGAAATCAATTCTTTTTTTTATTTTTTTAAATAAAATTTTTTAAAGTTTGATAATTGGTTTCTTCTAATTCAGTAAGTTTTTGACACAAATCATCAAGTTCCGGACATATGTTTTTATAATCAACTGCATCTTTCAAATTTTGAATAAGTCCAAAAACAGTGCCCATTAACATCAGTTCGGTGATATGTCGTGTGGACTTGTCCGCAAGTGTGCTCATTTTAATTGAACCCCAAAGTTTTATTTTTTCAATTATGTTATTGTCTTTCAAATCAATATTTTCGCTTTTTGCAATCATTTCACATTCCCGTGCAATGATGTCATAATTTGTTAATTGATTTGACAGTTCTTTTTTTAAATTTTCACATTCAACTTTTGGTTGCAAATCTTCAATGCTTTGCATCGCTGTGCAAGCATTTTGATAAAGCGAAGTTAAAAATTTAATAAAACTTTCTTTTTTCTGATCAGTTGTATTAATAGTTAATTCAGGCGTATTTTCTTGCGTTTCTTTTTCTTGTAATTCATTTGGTAAACATATATCGGTTTGTGAAATATTATCTTTTTTCATATTAAAATTTCCTTTTCTATGTTATTATGTGAAAAATTTATCAAATTATGTCAAAAATTAATGTGTATACCTTTAAACAAAAAGCACAAAATAAGTGATATGAGAACAAGCACGAAAATTTGGATTGTATTATTCATCATTTCAACCGTACTAAGTTTGCTTTTGGGCGGTGCTGTTTCCGACGGCATAATTTTGGATAACGGCATCAGTTTTAATTTTTCATTGCTGGGTTATATCGGGCTTGGATTTATAATTTTGAACGCAGTAAGTTTTAATGTGTTGTTTTTCAGGTTTCTTGCTTCTCAGCCGTTTAATAGAGTTTTGTTTTTTGTAACAATTCCAGTCACCTTAACTTTTGCTATTTTAAGTTTTTATATATTGAATTTAAATACTATGCAGGATACGCAGTCTGAGTATGTCCGCGAATTTTTGAATGTAAATGAAGTGAATAATAATCAATATCTTTGGTTGGCACTTGCCGTTATTGCATATTTGATAATTTTGTTTATATCGTTTAAATTTGCTTGCAGACCGCTGAAAAAAGTGCAAGATTCTGTTCGCAGATTAAGTAGCGGAAGAGTTGCCAGCGACATTCAAATTGGCGGAAGTAAACAATTTGGGGAAATTGAAAATTCATTGAATAAAATAAATGAAAACTTTAAGGAAAAAGAAAATATAATTAAAAAGACAAACTTAGAATATGAAAAATATGTGCCTAAACAATTTTTGAGATTTTTAGGCAAAAGCAGTATTCTTGAATTGGAACTTGGAAATCAGGTGCAAAAAGAAATTACAACAATGTTTGTTGATATTCATCATTCCACATCAACAAGCACAACATTAAGTTTGGAAGAAAATTTTAATTATATTAATTCATATTTGAATGTTGTATCTCCGATTATTCGGAAGTTTAACGGTTTTGTGGATAAATATTTGGGTGACGGCATTTTAGCGGTTTTTATTAAACCTGAAAATGCGCTTGAATGTTCGGTTGCGATAAGCAAGGCAGTTGACAATAAAAATATGAACACCAAAAATTTACCAAATTTAGAAGTTGGCATAAGCGTAAACACTGGCGAAGTTGTTTTTGGAATTGTTGGGGAAGAAGAAAGAAAAAGCCCGACAATCATTTCTGATGCTGTTAATCTTGCTTCAAAAATGAACAATTTTAATGAGTATTTCGGCTCAAAAATAATTTTTTCAAAACGCACTTTAAATTCGCTAAAAATTGATTACCCGCTGGCATATAGATATGTGGGCACATTGACATTTGAAGATGATAAGGAATATACTTCACTTTTTGAAAGTTTGGAATATTATGATAAGAGAAAGCGAGATAAAATGGAAAGTGATAAAACTCAGTTTGAACAGGCAGTGCGATATTTTAATTTGGGAAAATGTCATCAGGCAAAAGAAATATTTGCAAAAATTTTAAAAAATACACGAGGCGATAAAGTTGCTTATATGTATTATAACAAGTGCGAACAAAATGTATGCGGGGAGGCTCCGCTTAGGTTGTGATTTGTGTTTGTTTGTTTGACAAATTAATTTGCAAAAAATCGATAAACAAGTTTAATTTGAAAATATTAAATGTTGTTAATTAATTTTTTAAACAAAGAGAGTGATCGGAAAAAGTTGTTATTAATAAGGCATAGTTGTGGTTTGAAAGTTTATTGAATTATGCTGAGGGATTTAGTGTAAAAAATATTTACAAAATTTACTAACCGAATTTTATAAATAATTGTTAAACAAAGAGAGTATTTTAAAGAAACTCCGGCGAAGCCGAAAAATCGCTGAAAGCGATTTGGCGATATGCTTGGGGCTTGCCCCAAGCATATCGCACGGGCGTTTGCACGGCAAACGCCCGCCGGCTTCGCCGGTTAATTAGCGGGCACTGCTAAAATTATAATAAATTGACAAACAATAAAAAGACACCTAAATCTTGAAATTTATATTAAAATAAACAAAAAATATATTTTAAAGCAAATAACTTGACAAAATAATACTAAATGCGTGATAATCTTAATTAAAGGATTAAATATGAACTGGGAACAATTTTTTGTTAATGGCGGATTGAAAATTTTAGAATTATTGGCAATTTTTGTCATCGGTTATATCATAATTTTTATATTAAAAAAAATAATTTATAAAATTCTTAACAAAAGCAAGTTGGAAGAACTTTCGAAAAAGTTTATTTTCAGAATTATCGTTGTTTCTTTGTATACAGGATTGGTTTTAATTCTAATTCAAAATGTCGGCATTCCAGTTACGGGCTTAATGGCAATTTTGGCTGCATTTGGATTGGCGGCAGGATTAGCACTTCAAGACAGCCTTTCTTCACTTGCAAACGGCATTATTCTAATTTTTACAAAACCGTTTAAAAAAGATGATTCAGTTACAATAAATGGAATATCTGGTAAGGTTGTTGCAATACAATTCTTCAATACTTTAATTGACACTTGGGATAATAAAAGGGTTATTATTCCTAATAAAAATGTTGTCAACTTTCAAATTGAAAACTCGGATTATCACGAAATACGCCGTTTTTCAATTAAATTCAGCGTAACTCTTAATACTGATATCAAAAAATTAAGAGAGATTGCAATTTCTACACTTTTATCAAATGAAAAAATTTTAACCAACCCAGAACCAAATTTATTTATTAAAGAAATAAATGATAATAAAATTAATGTTGAAGTAAGAGCGTGGACAGTGTCAGAATATTGCGATAAAGCCGAAATTGATATGCAAGAAGTTTTGTTTAATGAATTAAAACGCAATGAAATTGAAATTGCAACAAACAGTTTGATTGTTTATTCTGAGCATAGACCAAAAGTGCAGTATGATGCATCACCTCTACCAAAAAGAGATATTAATAAAAATCCACAAATTTTGCAAAGAAATCATTCAACTTTCGATGAGCGATTAGATAATGTTTTTGTAAAAAAATTAAAACCAAAAAAATTAAAGAAAATTAAAAGTGATAATCAAAATCAAGAAATGCAAAATAAAAATAATAAAACAATAAAAAAATTAAAAAACGGACGACCATTTAAAAATGATTAAATAATGTTCGTGCTGATAATTATACATAAATGTGTATATTCATACATATTTCTAAATCACTAAAAATTCTGTTTAATGATTGAAAAAACATTTGAATTATGATATAATGTATTATTATTAAAATCAAGATTTTAATTTAATATAAGTTTTATAATTTAATACAATTAGAGTGAAAAATGATAAATTATTAATGGCAGATTTAATTTCGAGATTATCGCAATTAAATGTTTTGACAGGAATTATATTGTGTGCAACAGGTTTTGCAATTATCCTGCTTTCAAAAAAAATTGGCAAAATTGTTTCCAAACAAACAGAAATTGAAGCAGATAATAAACCAATGCTCATATCAAAAGCATTGGGTTTAACAATGGTTTGCGTTGCAATGGTATTAATGATAATTGTTTAAAAATTAAAAATTTTTGTCATATAAACATAGTAAAGGTGATTTAATATATTAAAATATTTTCAAATAAAACAATTAAAAAAGATTGACATATTTATAAATGTATGAGATAATTTAATCGCTATAGGGATGTAGTTAAATGGTATAGCTCTGGTCTCCAAAACCAGCTTTGAGGGTTCGATTCCTTCCATCCCTGCCAATGAAAAGAGTTGTTTTATATACTGATGGTGCTTGTTCATATAATCCCGGCCCGGGTGGCTGGGGCGCTATTTTATTGCATCAAAAAGCATTGAAAGAATTGTCCGGCGGTGAGCCTGAAACAACAAATAACCGAATGGAACTCACGGCAATTATAAAAGGATTACAAGCCTTAAAAGAAATTTGCATAGTTGATGTATATTCAGACAGCGCTTATGTTATTAATGCTTTTATTCAAAGTTGGACGACAAATTGGATAAACAACAATTGGAAAACTTCTGATAAAAAGCCGGTTTTAAATCAAGACCTTTGGAAACAATTAATTGAATTAACAAAACAACATCGAGTTAATTGGCATAAAATAAAAGGGCATTCAAGTAATATTTATAACAACCGCTGTGACGAACTTGCAAGAAATGAAGTTCAAAAAATTATTGGCGAAAAAAAGTAAGTTTTATTATCGCTCCGCTCAAATTTTATTGTTGAATTTTTAAGATGCGTAACAAATCTAAAATATTTTTAAAAATCAAATAAATTTATTTACCAAGTAATCAGGTTACCGCTTAACCAGTAACCTGATTAATTTTTTTTAAAGCCTGTTTGACCAGCCCGTTTGACTGTTGATTTGTCCGCTCGCTCTGTCCGTTTGACTGGCTTGACGCTCGCCCTGCTTGCTTCGCTTCGCCCGCTCGCTTTGCCCGTTTGGTTGGCTTGTCCGCTTGCTTTGCTAACGCCCGCTCGCTTTGTCCGTTTGGCTGGAACTGACCGCTCGCCCTGCTAACGCCCGCTTGCTCTGCTAACGCCCGCTCGCTTTGTCCGTTTGGTTGACTTGTCCGCTTGCTTTGCTAACGCCCGCTCGCCCTGCTAACGCCCGCTCGCTTTGTCCGTTTGGCTGGAACTGCCCGCTCGCCCTGCTAACGCCCGCTCGCCCTGCTAACGCCCGCTCGCCCTGCTAACGCCCGCTCGCTTTGTTCGTTTGGCTGGAACTGACCGCTCGCTCTGCTAACGCCCGCTTGCTCTGCTAACGCCCGCTCGCTTTGTCCGTTTGGCTGGAACTGCCCGCTCGCCCTGCTAACGCCCGCTCGCTTTGTCCGTTTGGCTGGAACTGACCGCTCGCCCTGCTAACGCCCGCTCGCTCTGCTAACGCCCGCTCGCTTTGTTCGTTTGGCTGGTCCGCGGTAACAATCTTGTAATTAAAACAGTTGTTCTTGAAATATTTTAATCTTGACATTTTCTTTAAATTCAGTATAATATATGATGTCAGCTAGCCAGATGGTCGCGGGATTGTTATAATGACAGTTCCGAGGAAAGTCCGAGCTTTAAGAGAACTGGGTGCCGGTTAACTGCCGGTGGAGGCAACTCTAAGGAAAGTGCAACAGAAATATACTGCCGTGAAATTAAATTTATTTTTAAAATTGCGGTGATGGTGAAAAGGCGGTGTAAGAGACCACCGACATCTTGGTAACAAGATGTGCCATGTAAACCCCACTTGAAGCAAGGTTAAGTGATAACATATGCGCTTGTTCTCTCGCGTTATCCAAAAATACCGCTTGAATGATATAGAGATATATCATCTAGATAGATGACCATTTAATACAGAACTCGGCTTACAGACTAACTGATAACTAAAAAACAAAGCACAAAAGTGCTAAAAAAGAACGATTTGCTCGTTCTTTTTTTATGTTTGTTTAGTGGTGCTTGCTCGCTCGCCCTTAACCGCCTTTCAGTCATTCTATTTGGCTTACTCTCTTGCCCTTTCTTACGCTCCGCTCGCTTTGACCGTTAGGATATATGCACATATTTGCATCTTTATATTCCAATTTGTTTGCCTTTTTCAATTTTATTTGTTATACTTTTTTAATTTTAAGGAGAAATTTATGGAAATTGTAGAGCAAATTAGTAGAGAATTTAATATAAGGCTGGATTATGCCGAAAATATTATACAATTATTAGACCAAGAACAAACAATTCCGTTTATTTCAAGATATAGAAAAGAAATGCACGGCAGTTTAGATGACCAAATATTAAGAGATTTCGCAGACCGCTTGAATTATATAAGAAATTATAATAAACGCAAAGAAGATATAATAAAACTGATAACCGAACAAGAAAAAATGACGCCAGAAATTATGCAGAATTTGGAAAAAGCAGTTACGCTGACTGAACTTGACGACATTTATAGACCATTTAGACCAAAACGCCAAACTCGTGCGACAATAGCCGAAGCAAAGGGTTTAAAACCGCTTGCAGATATCATCTTTTTGCAGGAAAGCGAGAATTCGCTTGAAGAACTTGCGGAAAATTTTGTTAATGCAGAAAAAGAAATTGCAGATGCCCAGCAGGCTCTTGCAGGAGCAGGCGATATATTGGCGGAACAGATTTCTGACAATGCTGAAATTCGCAAAAAACTTCGTGAATTTATTAATGAAACCGCCATTATTGAAACCGTTATTAAAGAAAATGAAAAATCACATACTTATCAAATGTATGATAACTTTAAAGAACCGGTTAAAACTTTGCCGTCGCATAGAATTTTGGCAATTAATAGGGGTGAAAGCGATAATTGCTTAAAAGTTGAGATAAAAGTTAATCAAAACAGATGTCTTGAAATAATTTCAAAAGATGTTTTAAAGAAAAACGGCAGTTTTAAAGAGTTTATGGAAAATGTAATAACTGACAGTTTTGAAAGGCTTATTTTCCCTTCGCTTGAACGTAAATTAAGATCTGATTTAACGGACAGCGCAAGTGAGCAGGCAATCAAAATGTTTAAGGTCAATTTAAAACCGCTACTCATGCAACCTCCCCTAAAAAACAAGGTTATTTTAGGCTTTGACCCTGCTTATAGGACGGGGTGCAAAATTGCCGTTATTGATGAAAACAGCAATGTTTTAGACAAAGGAGTTATATATCCGACTCCTCCTCATAATAATGTTGAAGAAGCCGAAAAAACACTTTCTTCTCTTATAAAAAAATTTAAAATTAATGCAATTGCAATTGGGAACGGCACTGCAAGCAAAGAAAGTGAAATTTTTATTAGTAATTTGATCAAAAAAATACCAGAGCCAGTTTCATATATGGTTGTGAATGAGGCGGGTGCATCAGTTTATAGTGCATCAAAACTTGGTGCGGAAGAGTTCCCTGATTATGATGTTGCACTTCGAAGCGCAGTGAGCATTGCCCGTCGTTTGCAGGATCCGCTTGCTGAACTTATAAAAATTGATGTAAAATCAATAGGTGTGGGACAATATCAGCACGATATGCCACAAAAAAGATTAACCGATGTGCTTGACGGCGTTGTTGAAGACTGTGTGAACTCTGTTGGCGTGGACCTTAACACCGCTTCATATAAACTGCTTGAATATGTTTCCGGATTAAATGCTGGTATTGCAAAAAATATTGTTGAATTCAGAAAAGAGAACGGAAATTTTACGGGTAGAAAGCAATTGAAAGAAGTTAAAAAGTTGGGCGATAAAGCGTTTGAGCAGTGTGCTGGATTTTTACGAATTCATAATAATAAAAATATTTTGGATAACACAGCCGTGCATCCGGAAAGTTATAAAGCGGTTAAAAAGTTGCTTGAACTTTTCAATATGGTAGAAAGCGATATAGTTACTGATAAAATTAAAAGTTTGCCAAAACTTGTTGAAAGCAAAGGCTTTGGAAAAGTTGCTGAATATTGCGGAATAGGCGAGCCAACTTTGGAAGATATTATAAATGAACTTTTAAAGCCGGGTAGAGATATAAGAGCCGAACTCCCTCAGCCCGAACTTCGCACCGATGCAATGAGCATTGAAGATTTAAAAGTGGGAATGATAATAAAAGGTGTTGTTCGCAATGTAATTGATTTCGGAGCGTTTGTAGATATTGGCGTGCATCAAGATGGGCTTGTGCATATAAGTGAAATATGCAACCGCTATATCAAACACCCAAGCGAAGAATTAATAGTAGGGCAGAATGTTGAAGTTAAAGTGATTGGCGTCGACCCCGAAAAAAAGAGAATTTCTCTCAGCATTAAAAAAGTTGATAAAGCTTAATTTTTGAATTGTTTTAATTTAAATAAAAATTAATTTGCCATAGAAAATTTTGAATTATCAAATTGATAGCATAAAAAATCACAGGTTTTGAAACGGGAAACTGTGATTTTTTATTACTTTAGTGGTTTGCCCGCTTCGCTTTGCTCGTTTGACAGGCCCGCTTTTATGTATATAATAAATATTGATGCACATACGAATAAATATAAATGAAATCAAATTGTAATAATTATTAGATGATTACAACATTAAAAAGTTCCGGCGGAAGCCGTGGGCAATGCCCAAAGGCATTG
>JAQUUD010000047.1 GCA_028694075.1 Clostridia bacterium | reverse complement strand
AAATAAATAATGCTTGAGGATTCTTTTGTAACGCCTCTGTTTGTTTCAAACATTAGATTAAACTGCCTGATTGGAGTAAAATTGCTTTTTCCGCATTTTGGGCACGGAATCTTATTTTGTATGATATATTTTTCCATTTCAATGTTATCCATCAAATCTACATTAACGGAATTTTTTGAAAAGATATCAATGAGTTTGTCTGCTCTGTGCCTAGTTCTGCATTCCTTGCAATCCATTAAGGGGTCAGTGAAACTCGCCAAATGACCTGATGCCTCCCAAACTTTTGGATTCATAAGTATGGCACTATCTAGCCCTTGAGTGTTTTCACTTTCTTGAACAAATTTTTTCCACCACATTGTCCTTATATTATTTTTAAGTTCAACTCCCACAGGACCATAATCCCAAGAATTTGCAAGTCCGCCGTAAATTTCACTGCCGGGAAAGATTATCC
Organism: Clostridia bacterium; assembly: GCA_028694075.1. Lineage (GTDB taxonomy): Bacteria > Bacillota > Clostridia > Christensenellales > UBA1242 > UBA5489. The sequence goes on along the minus strand of JAQUUD010000047.1, from coordinate 8,264 downwards.
CCATATTTTTACAATGTGCGACGAGTTTTTCCATATTAACTGATTTTTCCATAATTTCCCTTTTTATTGTAAATTTTCTTTTGCAAATGATTAATAATTAATTAAATTGAACAAAAATTAATTCTAGAAAATTTCTTTAATTGTTTTTCATACCAATTCATTAATAAATATGATATTATAAATAAATCCATAATGCAAAGTATATGTAATAGTAATATTTTTAAGAAAAAAAGTCAATTGTTTTTAAGTTAATTGTTTTTAAACAATTAAAAATTTGATTGATTAAAAAGTAATATGATAAAAATTTGTATTTAGTTAAAAAACAGCAAAATTAAACAAAAAAAACCATTTAAAAATGATTCAATTAATTATATAATAATGACAGCTTAATAAAAAGGAGATATTAGCATATGAAAATTTATAAATTACTTACTTGCTTCGTGATGGCGATTTGTTGCACTTTTTTGTGTTTCGGTTGCGGTGCGATTACAACAAATGTTACACTTGGCGTTTATGCCCCAGCAGGTGAGGGCACATTCACGCCTTTAACTGGAGAAGAAGACTATTCTTTAACAACAGATGGTTATAATTTAACTTTGGAGGGCTCAATTCCGTATTTAACATTAACAATTGATGATGTGCCCGAAGCTGGAAACATTGTTGCAATACGGTTTAAACCATCAAGCACGGTAACACCTGATGCCACAACAAGTTTTGAAACAAGAGAAGGAGAAGGTGTATGGGCTGAACACGGTGAGGAATTTCTTGAAGCAGATGGCTCGATTATTTGGATTGTTAGTGTTACCCAAGATGTAGATTATCAAATCAAGATAAAATGGAACACAAATTTTGCCGAAGTAACATACACATTAACTGTTGATGCTGATGCGACTTTAGAACCCGCAGTTTAATTTAATTTTTGTTTAAAATTAAATTAATTAAAAAAATCAAAGATATTTAACAAATATCTTTGATTTTTTTTAAAATGAATAAAATCAAAATTTCGCAAAATTAATGTTTTATTACGAAAAACCTAGAGTTAATCATAATTGGAATTAAAACTCCAAATTACTTTTCATTAAATATTTATTATTTTTCAAAAAAGATAAGTCCAAGTGTATGTTCACCGCAATGAGATGCGATTGTTATACCAGTAATTGCTTCATATATATTTTTAAAACCCTTATTTTTCAAGGCTGTTCGCGCACTTTCAAGCATTTCATCGGTGGCAGTGCTGTATATAATAAAAACAGATTCTAAATCCGGATTTGGACAATTATCCATAACATATTCACAAAATGCTTTTGTAGCGTCATTCATTTTGCCACGAAATTTTTTGCCAACCACCATTTTGCCGTCTTTCACGACGATTTGCGGTCTGATTCTTAAAATATTTGAGCCGAAAAGTTGCAGAGCACTGCACCTCCCGCCTTTATATAAATAATTTAATTTTTCGATAATATAAGTTGTTTGCAATTTATTGCGAAGTTGCATTGAATAATCATAAATTTCTTTTGCGGTACTGCCATCTTTCTTCATTTTAACAGCATTCATAGTAATCAATGCTATACCCACTGACATTGCCAGTGTGTCAACAACATAAACATTTTCCATTTTGTCGGCTACTGCTTTAGCATTGACATAAGCAGAACTAACACCGCTTGACAAAGAAAAATGAACCACAGCATCATTTTTTTCTAAAAGTTTGCTAAAATGCTCTTGAAACTGAAACTCATTTACTGCACTGGTTTTTGGTAAAATGTTGCGTTTCTTAACAAATTCAAACATTTCACTTAAGGAAATATCTCCGTCCTTTATTAGTTCATCGCCTAAAAATATACCAAATGGCACTGTTGATATATTTAATTTTTTTAATTGTTCTTTTGGTAAATCGATTGTACTTTCTGCCGAAATTGCAATTTTCATAATTTTTTCCTCCTAAATTTTATGAAATAATTTATTATATTTAATTTATAATCATAAAATTTAAAATTTTACATTTTTAAAAATTTAAAGGTTTAATAAATTTTCCAAAAATGATTTAATTAATTAATCTGGATTATAAATCAATAGTGTTTTCACTATCAAAATCTAGTATATTAACATTCAACAATATTTACAATCTATTTGTAAAAAAATATTATATATAATTAAAGTTGTTTAAAATAGAATTTATTAGTTATTATACGAATTGTAGAATTTAAATTTAGATATCTACTAATTGTAGATATTTATAAAAAATGGCGTGAATTATTAAGTAAGATTATTAAAAGTTTTCGAGATTACATCATTTTTGTTAAAATATTTTGTTCTTTCCTTTACAAATAAATTTTAAATATGTTATTATAAAAAAATACATTAAATTTTACTAAGGAGTAATTAAAATGATTATACTAACATCGTATAAGAACCCTGATATTGATGGAATTGCAGGAATGTATGCACTTGCTGAATTGTATAAACAATTAAATATAAATTGTGAATATTATATATTTGGGAAACCACAGTTTGAAGTTGACATAGTATGTCGGAAATATGATATTAGACTTGAGGGCATAAAAGAATTTCATATTGATGATAAATTTGTTTTATTAGATTGCAATGATTTAATAAATGCTAATAAAAGAATTAAGAGTAAAAATATTATTGAAGTAATCGACCATCATAATACATCAACTAAAACAAGCGAATTAATAAATGCAAAACTTAGTATTGAACAAGTTGGGGCGATGGCGACTTTGATCGTTGAAAAATATATTCAAAATAATTTTCAAATTTCAGAAAAATCAGCAATATTATTATATCACGCCATTGCATCTAATACTATTAATTTAAAGGCACAAGTGACAACAAACAGAGATAAACAAGCATTCAAATATTTAGAAAAGTTGTATCCGACAGTTTTAAGCAGAAAAAATATTTGTGAAGTTTTTGCTAAAAAATCCATTATTAAAAATATTGAAAGAACAATTTTAAGTGATTTGAAAGTTTATGATGACAATTTAATAATCGGACAACTTGAAATTACAGACATTGAAAATTTTGTCAATTCAAACAAAAATGAATTGCTAAGAATAATGAACCAAATTAAAGAAACATATAACGCTAAAAGCGTAATATTAAACATTATTGACATTTTAAAAGGTTATAACATTATTATGTTCTCAGGTGATAATATGGCAGTTAAAAATCTTATTGTAAAATCAAATTTAAAGCAAACTGGCAATTCAATAAAAACCAATCAAATAGTATTGAGAAAAGATATTGCTTTAACAAAATAACTTATTCTAATAATTCATATTGTTCCGGATACCAAGATGGGGTGCAGGGCAGGATTAAAGTGCAGATTCCTTCCCAATAAAAACATTCGCCTTTATCAATCAAAATCACATCTTTTTGATTAAACTTGACTGATTTTCCATTTTTTATATGTAATGTGCCGTTGCCCTTAATAACATAAATTAATTCTTTACAAACTTGATTTGTTGAATATCCTTTTTCTGGGTATCTTCCTTTTATTTCGGCAACAGCACAATTTATATCTTTATCATCAAGTGGATATTCTAAAACTTCACAAGTTTCGCCTTTAACATATTTAACAGAATTTTCAAATTTCAAAAATTTCATATATTTATCCTTTATTTAAATAAAATAAATAATATCATAATTTAATTTATCTGACAACAGTTTTTTGCTAAGTGGTAAATCTTTATTAATAAGTATCATCAAAAATATTTTTTCATTTATCAAAAAAATTGACAAAACAAAATTTATGTTTTAAAATAACTAATCTAATTTATAAGCAATTTACTTAATAATCAATTTACATAGTATTCCTTTAAGGAGAATAAATGAATAAAAATATTTTTATTGGCGGGGCGTGGCCGTATGCCAACAATTCATTACATGTTGGACATTTAGCAGCGCTTTTGCCTGGAGATGCAATCGCAAGATTTAACAGGTTAAAAGGGGATAATGTGATTTATGTTTCGGGAACGGATTGTCACGGAACGCCAATCACGGTCAGAGCAAAAAAGGAAAATGTATCTCCTGAAAGCATTGCGGTTCATTATCACAATGAATTCAAAAAAAATTTCGAAGATTTAGATTTTTCATATGATTTGTATACTTCAACAATGACCCCACATCACGCAGAATTAGTTAAATCTTATTTGAAAACGATAATGAATAACGGATATATTTATCAAAAAGATGAAATGCAAGATTATTGTCCAAATTGTAAAAATTATTTGTCGGATAGAGAAATAATCGGGGTTTGCCCTCATTGCAAAGGTGTGGCGAAAGGCGACCAGTGTGATAATTGCTTGGCAACGCTTAATGCTAGGGAAGTGTTAGACAAGAAATGTAGCACTTGTAATACTCCAACAATTCAAAAACCTAATACACATTTATATTTTGCCTTATCAAAATTTCAAGAAAGAATAAAAGCATTGAAGTTGAGCCGTTCAGATAAATGGAGAATTAATGCGTTAAATGAAACAAATAAGTTTTTGGAAATGGGCTTAGTTGACCGAGCGGTGACAAGACAATTAAGTTGGGGAGTTGATGTTCCTTTTGCTGGGTTTGAAGATAAAAAAATTTATGTTTGGATTGAAGCCGTGTTGGGTTATTTGACAACTGGACAAGCAGTTGCCGAATCAAAAGGATTAGATTTCAACAAATTCATAACCAGCAAAAATGTTATTTCTTATTATGTACACGGCAAAGATAATATTCCTTTTCATACTGTTATATTCCCATCACTTTTAATGGCGATAAATGAAAAAATAAATTTGCCTGATTATATAATTTCCTGCGAATATGTTAATATGAACGACGAAAAAATGTCTAAAAGTAAAGGAAATTTGATTAGTGTTAATGAGTTGATTCAAAAATTTCCAAAAGATTCCATTCGTTATTATATATTAGCAAACGGACCTGAAACAAAGGATATAAATTTTTCATTAAATGATTTGATTCAAATTCACAACAAGTTTTTAGTTGGTGTTTTTGGTAATTTCGTTAATAGAAATTTGTCTTATATTAATAAAAAATTTGGTGGTGAAATCACGAACGGTGTTATTAATGAAAATATAATTAATTTAACAAGAGAAACTTTTGGTAAGGTTGGAAAATTAATTGAAGAAGGGAAACTTAGAGGCGCGCTGGAAATGGCAATTGCTTATGTGAGTGCCGGAAACAAATTTTATGATGAACAAAAACCTTGGGTTCAAGCAGTGGAAAATATTGAAGATTTTAATAATACTACATACACTTGTGTTTATATGATGGCAAATATGGCGAATTTGTTTGCTCCTTTTATTCCTGAAACCTGTCAAAAAATAAATGCGAAATTAGGAATAGTCGAGTTGGGCAAATGGGGTGAAGTAAAAATCGAAAAAAAATTAAAAGTTCAAAATAACAATTATTTATTTGAAAGACTTCAACCTATTATTTCCGAAAATTGAAATATTTTTTATTGTTAAAACCTTAAAAATTCAAAAAGTTGGATTTAGATAAATTATTAATTAGAAATTTTATAATAGTCTTTTTTTGTTTGTTATTTCTAATATCGAATTATAGTAAAATAAATAAAAACCCTAAATACATAATTTAGGGCTTTTTAGTGGTGCCGAAGGCGGGAGTCGAACCCGCACCTAGTTGCCTAGACCAGATTTTGAGTCTGGCGCGTCTGCCATTTCGCCACTTCGGCAAATTTAATCCGAAATTTCTTATTTTAAAATTGAATATTTTCGAAATTATTGCATTAAATATATTAATGTTGCATTATTTAATATATCATAAATTTACATATTAATCAAGCGTTTTTTAGATTTTTTATTACTTAGAATTATTATTTTACAAATTAAAAAAATATATAAATAAACAAAATAGGATTAATTGTTAATTATCAACCAACAAATGAATTTTAAATTTTAGATAATTTTCGTATGTTTTAAAGTCAAATCTATGTAAATAAAATAAATTGTTTAACAAATTAATTATTTTTTACATAAAATACCTTGTTGTGAGAAATACTTAAATTGTGACAGTATATAGCATAACATAATTATTTTATATGTTAAATATTTTAAAATTTTATTTGGTGATAATATTGTTTTAAATTGCTAAAGTTTAATTCGAAAAATTTTTGTAAGTTTTTTGTTAAAAATTGTTGTTTTTAAGTTATGAAATATGTTATATTAAATTACAGGGGGAAAATTATGAAAGAAACTTTAAATTTTATTTTGTCAATACTTGCATTGGTATTTGTTACATTGTTAACTTTATCATTAATGGGTATAATTGACTTAGCAGGTTTGCTTGGCGGATCATTGTATTATAATATACTAGTATATGGTCCATCATTTTTACTAGGCGCATTTGCTTTAGTTACATTTGCAAGCAAGTCATTTAAACTAATATTCTTTGTTATAACAGTCGTTGTATTGTTAGCACTTATTGTATTGATAATAGACCCAACTTTCTTAGGTCTAATACCAGTTGTATAAACGCATTTTTAATAATGTATATACAATAAATATTAGTATTTAAACCAAGATTCTTTAATATTGGTGGACAACTATGAACAAATTTTTAATAATTGATGGCAACAGCATAGTATATAGAGCATATTATGCCTTGCCTTTTTTGTCTAATTCGAAAGGGCAATTTACCGGCGCTATGTACGGTTTTTTAAATATGCTTTTAAAAGCAGTTCAAATGTATACACCCACACATATGGCAATTGCTTTTGATTTTTCAAAAGTTACTTTTAGAAATAATTTGTTTGAGGGTTATAAACAAACACGAAAAGAAACACCGCACGAACTGATTGACCAAATAAAAATTTTAAAACAAATTTTGGTGGCAATGGGCATTTTTTGTATTGAACAAAATGGCATTGAGGCAGATGATATTATTGGCACACTTGCTTGCGAAAACAAATGCGATAAAGTGATATTGTCTGGTGATAGAGATGTTTTGCAACTTATTGATGATCAAAGTTGCGTTTGGCTCACAAAAAAAGGCATTAGCGAAATATATAAAGTCAATGAAAAAATATTAATGCGAGATTTTAAGTTAAAACCATATCAAATTATTGAATTGAAAGCATTAATGGGCGATGCCAGTGATAATATTCCGGGAATTTATGGAATTGGTCCAAAAACCGCAACGAACTTAATTGAACAGTTTGGCTCGATTGAAGAACTTTATAAAAATTTAGATAATCCAAACATCACATTAAAAATTAAAAATAAACTTATAGAGCAAAAAGATTCTGCTTTTTTATCTAAGCAATTGGCGACAATTAAATGTGATTGCGAATTAAATTATAATTTTAATGATTTGAAACTTAAACTTCCTTTTTCTCCAGATTGCATTGAACTTATGAAAAAATATGAATTCAATTCACTTTTAAAAAGAGAAGTGTTTGACTATAAGCCTGAAGAATTTATTAGTAAATCAGCAAAATTTGAAGAAATTAAAGATTATGAAACGCTGAAAAATTATTTAAGAATAAATGCAAGTGAATTTGCTTTTTCCTTTGAAAATGACCTTATTTTTTCATTCGGTGATAATAAGGTTTTTATAATAAAAAATGAAATAAATTTATTTTCAAGTGGGTTGGACTTCAATAAGTGTATTGAAATATTAAAACCCGTTTTTGAAAACGAGCAAATTAATAAAATTGTATCTGATTTAAAACTGCATATGCACATTTTGGATAGATTTGGAGTTGAAATAAAAGGCAGTGTGTTTGATTTAAAACTGGCTTCGTATTTGATTGGCGGAACCGGATTAAAAGATATACAAGTCGAAAATTATTATTCGTTAAAGCGTGAATTTGAAAATCTTTTATCAAAATTTAATATGACAACGCTCTATAATCAAATTGAAATACCGCTAGTTTATGTATTATTCAATATGGAAAAAACAGGATTTAAACTTGATATTGATGAATTAAATAGGTTGTCTGAAAAATATGATGCTGAACTTCAACTTTTAACAAAAGAAATTTATGAACTCGCAGGTGGGCGTGAATTTAATATCAATTCTCCAAAGCAACTTGCTGATGTCTTATTTGTGCAACTTGGTTTAACTTGTAAAGACAACAAAAAACAGTCGACTGGCTTTGAATTTTTATCGCAAATTGAAGAAGAACACAGCATTATAACCAGCGTGCTAAGATATCGAAAAATTCAAAAATTAAAAAGTACTTATATTGACTCATATAAAAAAATCGTTAATGAGCAAAATAA
>JAQUUD010000046.1 GCA_028694075.1 Clostridia bacterium | reverse complement strand
CAAAAGAACTTTTTGTGAGGGCAGTGCCTTGATATGTGTCCAAAACCAAAGCGGAGTTTTCAGTGTTAAAAATGGTTGTTCCGCCTGTACCATCAACCGTCGGGCTATCTTGGTAAAATTGCACCGCAGTACTACTGTTAGTTGCCAAATAGACTTTGGCAGTAACCGCTGAGTCAAAAGACACGTTAACAGTTAACCCCACTTTTTCAGTGCTAAGAATTGCCCAAGCTGCCCCAATCATAACCGTTAGAGTTATAATCAAAGCGGTCCCCTTTGCAATCAATTTTTGCACCCTTTTGTTTAACATAAACATTTTTCAATCCTCCATTTTTTTTAAAAATTAATGTTTTTAAAAATCAATAAAATTAATTATTTTAAGTTTATTATTGACCATTTAATTATAGAATATCACAAATTATTGTAAAATATCAACTAATTTTTTACTTTTTACTAATTTTTTACAGTTTCTTTTTTTATTGCGTGCGGGCAGTACAATTAGATTAAATGAATATTTGAAAAGATAAGGCAAAAGAGTCTAACGGGCATTTCAACAGTCTAACGGGCTAGTCGACAGTCTAACGGGCCAGTCGACAGTCAAATGGGCAAAGCGAGCGCGTGAAACTGTGCGAGCGGGCAACAAACAAGTCTAACGGGCAAATTGACAAATCAACCGGGCGAACAAAAAGGAGCAACCGGACCAAGCGAGCGCGCGAAGTTGTGCGAGCGGACAATAGCCAAATGGGCAAAGCGAACGGGCGTTAGCAGGGCGAGCGGGCAAGTTGACAGTCGACCGGACACTTCAACTAAATCAAACGGGCTTAACGAAGTCTAACGGGCAAAACAACCGTCAACGGGCATTTCGAATAAGTCAAACGGGCAATTCAACAGTCAACTGGACACTTCAAATGGACAAACAAAATGAGATACAAAATATAAATTAATGCTTTAACACTTGCAATGAAATTTTTTATGTGATAATATTAAAGTATAAAAATTGTTTTATTATGAAATTTATTAAGAAAAAGCTGAATGTTTGTAACTCTCTTGTTAACCAATTCGCCGACGAGTTTAATATTGCTCGCATCATTATGGAGCAAATAATCGCTCGTGGAAATGACAGTAAAGAAAAAATTGCCGAATTTTTAAATCCAACTCAAAAATCTTATCATAATCCGTTCCTTTTAAAAGGAATGCAAGAATTTGCTGAGAGAATTAGAAAAGCAATTAAGGATAAAGAAAAAATTTTGGTTTTTGGTGATTATGATGTGGACGGCACTAGTGCCACTGCAATTATGCTGAAAACACTTAAAATTTTGGGAACGAATGCAAAATTCTATTTACCAAATCGCTACGTTGACGGATATGGCTTAACAACAGATGTAATAGACAAAATAAAATTAAAATACAATCCAGACCTTATTATAACGGTGGATTGCGGTATTTCATGTCATAAGGAAGTTCAGTATGCCAAACAAATCGGTATTGAAATTATAATAACCGATCACCACGAGATCCCGGATATTATTCCAGACGGAATTGTTATAAACGCAAAACGCATTGATCAAGATTATCCCTTTAAAGAATTATGCGGAACGGGGCTTGCTTATAAAATTTCACAAGCTTTAATCGGAGTGGATGCAGAAGAGTTCTTGCCAATTGCTTGCATTGCAACAATTTCCGATATTGTCCCGCTTTTAGATGAAAACAGGGCAATTGTAGCGCACGGGCTTAAAAAATTAAATTTGCTTCCGACCGGTATTAAATCAATGTTAAAGGAATTGAACATTAATATAAACAAATGTTCAGTAAATGATGTTTCTTTTAAGTTAGCCCCGAAACTCAATGCTTCTGGCAGAATGGGTGATGCAAAAGACTCATTATTTCTTTATCTTTGTGAAGATTTAGTTAAGATTAAATCTTTAATAAATAAGATTTTAAAGCATAATACAAACAGGCAAGATTTATGCTGTCTTGTTGAGCGTGATTGTGAGATATTGCTGAACAGTTTGAATTTAAGTAAACTGCCTTGCATAATTCTCTCTTCAAAAGGCTGGGACCACGGAATTTTGGGCATTGTCTGTGCCAAACTGGTTGCACATTATAAACGCCCGACATTTTTATTTTCAGAAGTTAACGGGCAATTAAAGGGTGCGGCAAGAAGTATCCCCGAGATTAACATTCATAAATTGTTATCTTCAATGTCAGATATTTTGGAAACATATGGCGGTCACCCGATTGCCGCGGGCTTAACCTTGAAAACCGAAAATTATCATACATTTATTGATAAAGTAAATGAATATATGGCAAAAAACTTTGCTGATGAAATTTTTTCACTTGAAGAGGAATATGACATTCCCATTTTGCTCAATCAATTAACGATCAAACTTGTTAAAGATATTCATAAATTGGAACCGTGCGGTTGTGCAAATGTTGCTCCCCGCTTTTATATTAAAACAAATGAATATAAAATTACACCATTAAAAAACTATATTAATCATTGTAACATTAAAATTGGGCAAAAAGTGAATTTGGTTAATTTTAATTATTTAAACAATTACAACAAAATTAAAAAATCAAAAAATATTGAGATTGTTTTTGAAATTCAAACGGATAAACCGTCATCAATTATTAAAGGCATTGTGAAATCACTAAACATTGATGTTCGGGCGTTAAATCCTTTTATACAAAATTTTGTTATCCCTCAAATTGAACAACTAAAATATTTGAATATTAAAACACCTGCAAATTTTTCTTATTTTAATGAAATATCTGCTGATACTTTATTAAAATTAGATGATTATTATGGAACGGCTTTTGTTGTTAATAGTGAAAAAAGTTTTAATTTTATTAAGAATAAACTTGACTGGGATAAGATAGGGGCAGTTGACCTCTACGGCGGTTGTGAAAACAGCGGTATGAACACAGTTTTTATTTGCCCAAGTGCACTCGGCTTTGTGCAAAGTTATAAGAAAATTATTTTTTTAGATAATGTAATGTACATCTCATATATTGCCAAAATAAATCAATTAACCGATGCAAAAATTTATGTTAATAATGCCACTTCAAAATTAAACATTTTTTATAATCTGGATAATTCACGGGAAAATTTTGGTAGAATTTATAAAGACATTGAAAAAAGCACAGGGGATTATGTAACTCTTCGTGATGTGTTTGAGAAGATAATCAAGAATTCAAGTTACTCATATTTAGATTTTTATTGTGCGTTTAATGTATTCATTGAACTTAACATTATAAGTTTTGCAAAAATTAATGGAGTGTACATCTTGAAAATTGATAAGACAATAAAATCACAGTTAAGTGAATCCGGAATTTATCGTGCCGTTGATGAAATAAAATATGCTCCGAAAAAATTAGAAAGAAATGTTCAAAGAAAAAAAATTGATGCATTTTAAAAAATATTTTAAAATTTGAAAAGGAGAAAGCAATGAAAATTATTACAAATATTAAAGAATTTGAAACCGACATTACTGATATTTCACTTTTGTTTTTTCCTTGTAATTTATTAGAAAAAAATGACGACATAATTTTGAAACATCATCTTGATTTCAAGGAAAATTTAATTATAAACAAAATATCATTGGTTTCAATAAATGATAAAACTGAAATTGATGGAAAAGAATGTGACGAAAACGAAGAAATTTGCCTTTCGGAAGCATCATATTCAAATAAAAGAGCAACTTTTAAAAATGATGATCAAAAGAATGAAACAGTAAAAAATTTGATTAGACTTGCGGTGTATAAATCCATCTCAGCATATTCAAATAAAAAATTTCCTTGGGGCTGTTTGACGAATGAAAATCCGATAAAAATTGCAAAACAATTAATAAAGCAAGGCGAAGATATTGCTTATATTGAAGAAAAACTTATTGAGTATTTTGCGGTTGAGCCTAAAAATGCCAAACTTGTTTCACAAATTTTAAGCAATCAAAAAGATATTATCAACAATGAAAATTTGGTTAATTTATACATAAATATTTCATCATTTAACAATTCATCAAATTTTATCAATTTCTCTGTTAATAAATGTGTTGATGCAAGGAATAAAAATCAAATAATTTTGGGTCAGAAAGCCGAAAACTATGGTTTGGAAAAAGAAACTGAAATTTGTAGAAATGAAGGCACAAAAAATAATGATGTTACCAGTTTTTTTAAAAATCAAGTTAAAAATTTTGAGAATAATGAACACGATTTTTCAACAATTTTTTTTAGTTATTTTAATGCGTTAATTAAGGAAATCAAAGCACTAAAAAAAATAATTGTCAGAAAAGCGTATGTTGTCAAAACAATTTATATCGGCGGAGATATAGCATTATTAAACGCTAATGAATTGGGCATACTTTTAGAAGAACTTGCTTTTTTATTCTCAGAATTCACAGTTGAATGTGGCTCACCTCGCTCATTAACCAAAAATAAATTGCAAATTTTAAAAAATTACGGTGTAACTCGCATATCAATTAATCCTGAAACATTCACATCAAAAACTTTGAAACAAATGCAAAAGAATTTTAATTTTCAAGATTTAATAAATTTTTATAAAGATTGTATGGAATTTGATTTCATTATAAACATTGATCTAACGGCCGGCATACCAAATGAGAATTTAAAGAATTTTAAGAAAAATATTGGTTTATTGCTTGAACTTTCGCCTGATAATATTACAATAAATGCAAACCTAAATAACAAGCAAATTTCAACAAATGAAATAGTCGAAACAAGTTTTGATAAAATTAATCAAATTGTTGATATGGTAAATTATGCAAACGAAAAATTGGTTGGAGATGGTTACAAACCTTATTTTCTTCAAAAAGAAATGATTTTTGATAACAATTCATCATTTGAAAACAATTGTCTTGTAAATACTAACATAAAGCATAGCGATAATGAAGACAAAATTGGCAATTCTTTTAAAGACAATTTTGGCGATTTAATAAACAAAAATATAGATATAATTGGATATTGTAAAACGGGGACAAAAAGTATTTTTGAATTAAACATAAGTGAACAAAATAGTATTTTAATGGCTTGTGGAGTTAACTCTACTTCCAGTATAGTTGTTGATGATTTCAAGCAACAACAAGTCAATCCTAAATCAATAACGCAATATATCGGTCAATTAGAGAGCATAATTATCGAAAAATTAAAATTGTTTAAATGAGAAAATTTAATGAAATATTAAAGGTGGAAGAGATTGAAAAATTCAAAAAAATACTTTATATTAGGCGGAGTAATTTTTTCAATATTGATTGTTGCAACTTTTTTCGATTTGCAAATCAGTTTTCTTTTAGCCGATTTAAGTCCTGGAGAGATAATAACTTCAAATTTATTTGCAATCATTTTTGAAATAATTGGAGAAGGGGCTTTATATTTTTTTCTTGCATTTGCTTTTGCTGTGATTTTTTGGTGGTTAAAATTTAATATAAAAAATAATTTAAAATATTTTTATCAGGTTGTAATTAGCATTTTAATTTTTTTAACTTTTTTTATTTTCATTAATAAGGCAACTATATATCTTAGTAATTATATGACAATTGAATTTAATTATTATTTTCTTATTTTTTCAATTTCAGTTGCAATTATTTTGACTATTTTATCGATTTTATCATTAAAATTTTTTAAACAAAAACAAATAAATGTTCTAATAAAATTTGCTTTTGTCATCATATGTGTTGTTTTTGTATCAAACCTTATCACTCAAATAAGCAAAACATTTGTATTCGGAAGAATTAGATTTAAGGCAATGAATTATTTAGAAGATTTTTCATTTTATACGCCTTGGTTTTTCTTAAACGGTACGGGGTTATTTGAAAATTTGCAACAGGCTGGCTTAACTGCCGATATGTTTAAATCCTTTCCGTCAGGGCATGTAACCGCCACAGCCATCACATTTACATTGATTTGTTTACCTTGTTTATTTAAAAAATTTAAAAGTAAATTTTGGAAAATTTTTTGCTGGGCGACACCAGTTGTCTTGATATTAATTGTTGGGCTGGCAAGAATAATTGCTGGGGCACATTTTTTAAGTGATGTGTTAATGGCGGGGCTTGTTACTTTGCTCGTAACTCTATTTTTTAAACATAGATTTATTGATAAGGAAAATAAAACGAAATAAATAAATAATAAATAAATAATAATAAAAATTATAAAATAAATTAAATACAAATCAAAATAAATTAAATAATAATCCAATAATTAATTAAAGGGAATTATATGGAATTTTATTGGTATTATGAATTATTATTTAATTGGAATAATAATATAATAAAAAATTTATTTATTAATTTATTGAAAACACATTTAACATATTTTTATATTCAGTTAAAAATTGTATAAAATTAAAAAATATTTTTAATTATGTACATAATGAAATATTTGTTTGACATTTGCTAAAATTTTAGTCATAATTATTGTATGGAAGATGTTAAGTTTAATTTGGAAAGCATAGAAAAAACTTTTATGCATTATAGTAAAAAGCAAATTATTTCTGGGAAAGTTGTTTTTTTGAAAAATGATGGTGCTGTTTTTGATATCGGTGGAAAACTTGATGGTTTTATCCCCGAAAAAGAATATCCCGATTTTGTTAATGCAAAAATTGGTGATGCTTTTTCGGTTCTGCTCCTTGGAGAAAAAAATAATGAAAATATGATTTTGCTTTCAAAGGCGCAAGCAGAAAAAATGTTATCCGGCAATAAGCGAGCAGAGATTTTGAAAACGGGATCTAAATTCAGTTTTGAAGTTGTTAGAATTCAAAATAATAATTTAATCGGTTATCTTGGGGAGTATAAAATAATTGTACCTAACAGGCATATTTCAGTTAAACCAAGTTATGTTTTAGGTAAATATTTAAATAAAAAAATTGACGTTGTGGTGCTGGAAATTGATAAAATTAAGAAAAGCATTTTTGCATCAATTATTGCTTTAAAAAAAGAAAATCAAGTTATGATTGAGAACACATTTTGGCAAAACATTGATGTGGACAAAATTGTGAAAGGCAAAGTTATCAAAATTATGCCGTATGGGGCTTTTGTGAATGTTGATGGGGTTGATTGTTTTATTCATATTTCTGATTTGGCTTATGAAAAAGTTGACAAAGTTGAAAACTTTTTGACGGAAGGCGAAGAAAAGTTATTTAAAATTTTAAAGGTTGATAAGGAAAATAAAAAAATTTTATTAGGCTTAAAACAAATGTCTGAAAATGTGAAACTTGCCAAACTAAAGGCTTTAGAAATTGGCAAAATTTATAAAGGCACGGTAACGAAAATTTTACCTTTTGGGGCGTTAATTGTTTTAAATGAGAATATTGAAGGACTTCTTCACATTGCTGACACAAATGAACCTAAAAAACGAATTTATGAGATTGTGAAACCCGGGCAGGAAATTGATATTGTTATAAAAAGCGTAGATTTGGAAAAAGAACGAGTTGCTCTTTCTTGTATCTTAACAAACGAAAATTAAATTATTTTAATATTTTATTAAAATTGATTATTTTAAAAATAATTTTGTTAAATATCAAATTGACCGATAAATGCCCGTTCGCCCTAATCCGCTCGCTTTGTCCGGTTGAATAGCCTGTTTGATTTGTCTATTTGACAGTCGGTTTGTCCGTTTGACTTGACCGCTCGCCCTAATCCGCTCGCTTGGTCTATTTGACAGTCGGTTTGTCCATTTGACTTGCCCGCTCGCCCTAATCCGCTCGCTTTGTCCGGTTGACTTGAAATGTCCGCTCGCACTGCTAACGCGCGCTCGCTTTGTCCGTTCGAATAGCACGTTTGACTCGTTCGTTTGATTTGTTGATTTGTCCGTTTGACAGTCGGTTTGTCCGGTTGACTTGCCCGCTCGCCCTAATCCGCTCGCTTTGTCCGGTTGACTTGAAATGTCCGCTCGCACTGCTAACGCGCGCTCGCTTTGTCTGGTTGACTGTTGATTTGCCCGTTTGACAGTCGGTTTACCCGTTTGACTGTTGCTTGGTCCGGTTGACAGTCGGTTTGCCCGTTTGACTTGAAATATCCGCTCGCAAAATAATGATGAAATTAAATTTTGATTATTGAAATGCTTTGAATAATTTTCAAATTATCATTGATTATATTCGATTTATAGTGTATAATCAATGTGCTTTTTTAATATCAGTTTTTTTCAATCTGTTAAAAGATTTGGAGTCGTGCTTCTGTGGCTCAGTTGGTAGAGCAACTGATTCGTAATCAGTAGGTCGGCGGTTCGATTCCGCCCAGAAGCTCCAAACAATTGTCTGTTAAAAGGCATTTTAATGGTTGATTATTTTATTAAATAATCAATTTTTATTAAAAATTAAAATATTTTAATCTAATAAAACTTTTAATTTAATCTAATAAAACTTTTAATTTAACAAAACATTTTAATCTAAATTTAAAATTTTTTATCATATTTTTAACTTATTCACGGAAAGTTGTTGTATTATTTGATTTTTTATATTGAAATAGGTTAATATGATTTAAACAATATTTTTTTGAGAATTTAACAAAATTGTAAAAAATATATTTTCTTGAGATGGATATGATAAAGGAGTTTTTTATGGAATGCGTTGCAATAGACGGGGTCGCAGGGGCGGGCAAGACAACAGTGGCGAAGTTGCTGGCTGAAAAACTAGGTTGGTATTATTTGAACTCGGGTTCGCTTTATAGAACTTTTGCATTTAAGTGTTTGCAGATGAATGTTGATATAAATGATACTGAAAGCGTAAAAAAATGCGCGGACAAGATTGAAATTGATGTTGTGTTTGATAAAAAAACAGGGGCTCAGACAATATTTGTAAATAAAGAGCAGGTTGATTTCAATAAACTTGCAGAACCAAATGTGGAGTTCGCAACAACGATTGTTGCTCAGGTTGAAAAAGTTAGAAATAAATTAACTGAAATTCAAAGACACATTGCATCAAACTTCAAAGTTGTTATGGAAGGCAGAGATGTTGGCACAGTTGTTATTCCCAACTCAAAATATAAATTTTTCTTAATTGCAAGTATGAGTGAAAGAGTGAAGCGTGTAAAAAAACGTCAAAAATCAGCGGGAATAAAAAATATATCAACTGAGCAAATTGAAAAAGATTTGCAGGCTCGTGATGAGAGAGATATGAAAAGGAAAATTTCGCCGTTAAAAAAAGCAGATGATGCAATCTTAGTGGATTCAAGCAATATGCCAGCGGAAAAAGTTGCAGAAAAAATGTATAAGATAATAAAAGATTACAACGCTGAATTGGATAATATAAAATAAAAAAAATCTAAATGTAGCGATATTTTTTATGAAATTTTATTAGTTCTAAAATTTATTGATTTTTTCTAAAGTTCATTTATGATGAGTTCTATTTATAAAGAAAAATTATTTTATTAAATCATTTCCTTGAGTAAATTTATATATGTGTATATATGATTATAAATAAAAATAATTAATTTAATAAAGTAATTAAAATTCTAAAAATTATAAAATAAAGGTGAAAAGGCAAATTGCATTCAAATGCCTGAGATTAATTATTGACATTTCATTGCTTTTTATATATAATTGAAAAAGAAAATTAAACAGATTGAGGTATTGAATGAGTCAAACTTTAAAATTTCTAATAAGTGAAACAGCGGGGACTA
>JAQUUD010000045.1 GCA_028694075.1 Clostridia bacterium | reverse complement strand
CGCCAAGTCAATTTTTTGCATGCTTTCAACCATTTTATATGTTAAGAAATCATTGAATTAATTATTGTTGCAAAGGCTTCATAAGTTACAAAAGTCCCGTGTCTTCCACTTAGTAAATAACCCTCAAGCCAGCCTTCACACATATGCTCACTTAAAAACGAGTCCATAATTCGCCCGCCGTGAGCAATGTTGTCATCTTCCTTAATAATTTCCGCATTAAAAACGCTTTTTGTAATTTCATAAATGGCATTAATTCGATTTGACGGCAATTCATCAGGACTAAAAATCCTAAAATTTTCCGGATTATACTTTATTATATCTCTCATAAAATTACTTAAAACAAGCGTATCTTGAGAATTAACAGTGCCGTGTCCCGAGAAGGGAACAGCATATTTTTTGAAATTTGGCAATTTGAGTTCTTTAAGCAAAGTCCCGCCGTTTGAATGTAGATTTGCCCCAAATCTTGACTTGCCTTTTGGAGCAAGCGCTTTTAATTCGGGTTTTAATTTATATTTTTCATCAAACAATTCTTCAGGTTTGTGACTTCTAAGCCACTTTTCAAGCAAGCTTATATGATTAGGTTTCGTCATTGGAATTGGAACGTGATAAGCATTATGCGTTCCTTCAATGCGAACTCCATCAATTTCTTTCGGGCAAGTCCAGCCTTTCAAAGTGCGTAACACAATCATAGGCCAAATCGGTCTTGTGTCGTCATTATTTTTGCGCGCCGTATCTTGCAGTTCTTTAATTTCAATGATAACTTTATCCAGCGTTTTGCACATTAATTTGTGCATTGTCATTGGGTCAGAACCTTCAACGAAATAAGGTTTCCAGCCTAAGCCTTTAAAAAAATCTTTCAATTCAGTTTTTGAAATTCTTGCAAGTACTGTTGGATTTGCAACCTTGTAACCATTCAAATGCAAGATAGGCAAAACAGCACCGTCAGTTATTGGATTTATGAATTTATTTATGTGCCACGAAGTTGCAAGCGGACCAGTTTCCGCCTCCCCGTCGCCAACAATAACTGAAGCAATCAAATCAGGATTATCAAAAACAGCACCAGAGGCATGAGAAAGAGAGTATCCAAGTTCACCGCCCTCGTGCAAAGAGCCGGGCATATCCGAAGCCACATGGCTGGACATTCCGCCCGGAAAACAAAAGGCTTTGCACAAATTTTTAAGACCTTTTTCATCTTGACTAAACTGAGGATAAACTTCTGATAAACTGCCGTCTAAATAAGTTTGAGCAGTCCAAAAATGCCCGCCGTGCCCCGGACCTGAAAGCAAAATCATATTCAAATCAAATTTTTTTATAACCCGATTTAAATGCGTATAAACAAAGTTTTGCCCGGGAACAGTTCCCCACGGTGCAACAATGCGCTTTTTGATATCATTTGGTTCAAGTGGCTTTCTAAGAAGTGGATTATCAAGCAGATATTGCTGAGCAATGGCAAGATAATTTGAAGCCTGCCAATATTTATTCATTTTAACAAGATAATCGTTTGTTAATAAATCATTTTCTTCATTTTCATTTTTCGAACTATAATTTTTCATAAAATTCCTTTTTATTTAAGTAAGTTAAATTTTTGTGTTTGTTTAAATTTAACAAAATTTATATATATAACTAAAAGTTTAACATAACAGCATTTTATTAGTCAAATTAAAATAGATTAAAGTACTTTCAAATTAAATTTGACAACAACAAAAATAAGATAAACATTGCATAAACTAAAAAGAAAAAATTTTAATATATATTTTTATGTTTGAAAATTCAAAATTTATTATAAATAAAAGCAAATTAATCAAAAACTTAAATGCTTTAAAAACTAATAATATTTGTGCAATGGTCAAAGCCGATGCTTATGGGCACGGTTTAAAAAATATCTCTTTAATTTTAAAAGACAAAGTGAAATTTTTTGGTGTTGCCTCGCTTGATGAAGCAATCTTAATCAGACAGTCAGGTATCAAAACTCCTGTGCTGGTTGTGGGGATTTGCAACGATATTGCAGTTGTTTTAAAAAATGATATTTCAATTACAATAGACAATGAAAATCAGTTTTTTGATATTTTAAAGCGAATGGATAACACCGACAAAAAACTAAAAATACATATTAAAATAAACAGTGGAATGAATAGGCTGGGAATAAATAATATAGATGAATTTAAAAATATTTTAAAGGCATTGTATAAATCGAAAAACATAATTTTTGAAGGAGTGTTCACTCATTTTGCAACCGTAGGAAACGATATTGCATATTTTAATAAACAACTAAAAGTTTTCAATGAATTTTTGAAGACAATTCCTGTCTTATATAATCCGATTAAGCATTTGGGCGGGGGTGATGTTTTAGATGTGATTAACATAGTAGATTATAAAGATTTTATGTTTAGAGTTGGTTTGAAATTATTTGTTTCTCCGAATTCGATATTAAAAATTGAGAGCAAGATTATAAAAATTCTTGATTTGCCAAAGGGCAGTAGGGTTGGATATTCAAACGGCTACATTTGTGAAAAAAATACAAAAATTGCTGTTGTTCCGCTGGGATATGCTGACGGGATAAATCGAAAACTTGCAAACAAAGGATATGTTAAGATAAAAAATAAAAAATGCCAAATTGTTGGCAATGTTTGTATGGATATGTTTTTTGCAGACATAACAAATATAAATTGTGAGATTGGTGATAAGGTAATTGTGTTTGAAAATTCAAAAATTTGGGCAAAAATTTGCGATACAATTCCGTATGAAATTTTAACGAACTTTAAATATTCCCGAATGAAGTATGAAATTATTCAATTTAATTAAACAAATAACTAAAAAATATAATTTTAATATTTATTTAATATTTTTTTATTATTTTAATTTTATTTTTTTAATAATAATTATTTTATTAATTAATTAATTATTATTTTTTATTAACTAGTGATTTTTATAAAAAATAACCAAAAATTATTTTGTCTGCTCACTGTATTTTGCTTGAAATTTATTTTCAAAAATTTCAACAATTTCTTTGTGTATGTTTTGAACTGTCTTAATTCTTGTGCCATTATCGCAATGAATAACTTGCCAGTTTTGATTTTCGGCAAGCATTACACTTGTTTCATTAACATATTTTAAATATTCAAGATTCTGTTCGTGAATATCTGTTTGCAAGCCACATTTATTATGCTTTCTGTGTTGTGATATATAAACTGTAAAATCATATGGCATATCAAGGAAAAAAACCAAATTCGGTTTCGGTAATTTTAAAATATTAAATTCTAATTCATTAATCCAATTTATAAATTCATTTCTTTTGTTTAAATCTTTTATTTTACAGGCTTGATGTAATAAATTAGAGCCGGTGTATCTATCTAATATTATTACATCGGCTTTGCTTAATAATTTATCTTGCGATTTCATTGTGCAAAGTCTGTCGGTTGCATATAAAATTGATGCTTGATAAGCATTTAAACCTTCAACTGTTTCAGAAAGTTCTCCATTAAGATACATTTTTACAGGTCCAGATGAAACGCTTTTATAATTCGGAAAACTTAACGTTTTAACTATTAAATTTTTTCTGCTTAAATATTCAAAAAGTTTTTTTGTTTGTGTTTGTTTTCCACAGCCGTCTGTGCCTTCAATTTCAATAATAAATGGCATTTTTTCCCTTTTATTTTAAAATTAGTTTATCATAAATTTTATATTTGTCAAGTTTTGTTATATTTAAATATTTAAAAAAACAAATTTATAAATAATTTCACAAGATTCAACAAAAGTTATATGCAAAAAGACCAAAAAATTTTGTTACAATTTTTTTTATAACACAAGGAGGTTAAAATGTGCCCAAGAAATTATTTATTGAAAAGGCTTGCACTAGAGGCAAAAAAAAGACTAATCGGGGGATTTGAATCAAATACATATTTATTCGACGATACAAGGCAAAATATCAAAACTTTCTCAAACGAAGAAGATGAAATGTTTTATAACAAAGTTTGTCAAATGTTAACTGAAAACAGAGATATACATAATCCAATAGGACAGTTGATTGACAGCAAAATTTATAATTCATTGCCGGTTTCATCAAGAGAAAAATATTTTTTTGACCTTGTTGATAAATATGGCGAATGTAAAGCCCGCTTTGACAAAGAACATTCAATTGCAATTTGAAATTTATTTAGATTTTTAATTTTTTAAAACATATAAATAATATATATTTTGATTTTTAAGTTATATATAAAGTAATTATATTTTTTATTTTAAAGATTTATATAATTATATACTAAAAAATTCGGCGAAAAAAAATGCGCCGGCGAAAGTGGCACTGCCAAAGGCAGTGCCTAGCAACGCTTTTTCAAAGCGTTGCATTTTGGGGCTTTGAAGCCCCAAAATCTTTCGCCGGCAATTTTGGTGTTCCAAGCAACATATCATAAAAAAATTTTAAAAGATGTAATATCTTAAAAATAAAACCAACTTTTATTTCAATCTGATTTACAAAAATCTCATTTTGTGATATTATCATAATATGATAGAATTTGATTTAAGCAGTTTAAATGATGCACAACTTAAAGCCTTAAACGAAGTGCAAGGAGCAGTGCTTGTAACCGCTGGAGCGGGCAGTGGAAAGACCCGCCTTTTAACTCACAGAATTGTGCATTTAATAAAAAATATCAATGTTTCGCCTGAAAATATTTTAGCAATAACTTTCACAAACAAGGCATCAAATGAAATGAAAGAGCGTATAAGCCGAATGCTTCCCGATGCTTCCGAGCGTGTCTGGATTTCAACATTTCATTCAATGTGTGCAAGAATATTGAGGGCTAATATAAAGCACTTAAATGAGGGTTTGGATAGTAATTTTTCAATTTATTCCGATAGCGAATCGGGGAAAGTAATAAATGAAATATTAGCCGGTCGTGGCTTGGAAAAAGACGAGCAACTTAAAAAATCTATTTCATATCATTTATCCAATTTTAAAAACAATTATTATTCACTTGATATGTATGAAAGTGAGTTCGCTTATGAAAAAGATATTAATTTAATCGTTTCAATTGTCAAGCAATATCAAAAGAAATTAACTGAAAATAATGCTCTTGATTTTGATGATTTGCTTTTAACAACTCACAAACTTTTTAAGAATGTGCCGGAGGTGTTAAACAAATATGCAACAAGGTTTGAATATGTTTTGGTGGACGAATTCCAAGACACAAATGAAATTCAATATGAACTTGTCAAAATGCTTTCTCAAGTGCATAAAAATATATTTGTTGTAGGTGACGAAGACCAATGTATTTACACTTGGCGTGGTGCAAACTTTAAAAATATTTTCAAATTTAAAGATGATTTTGAAAATGTTAAAGTTTTTAAACTTGAAAAAAATTATCGCTCCACAAAAACAATTCTTAATTATGCGAACAAACTAATCAAAAATAATAAAAGCCGAATTGATAAAAATCTCTGGTCTGAAATTGAAGGCACGGCTTCAGTTGAAAAAATGGAATTTTATGATCAGCAGGGCGAAGCAGAATATGTTGCCCGCACAATTTATAATTTGGTACATAACGAGGGTTATAAGTATAAAGATTTTGCAATTTTAATGCGTTTAAATGCTTTATCGCTTAACTTTGAAGAGCGTTTACTTTCATATAACATTCCTCATAAAATTTTCGGTGGATATAAATTTTATGAAAGAGTTGAAGTTAAAAATGTTTTGGCATATTTAAAACTTTTTGTTAATCAAAAAGACGAGCAAGCATTTTCAAGGGTCATAAATTTCCCCAAACGCGGAATTGGCGACAGCACAATTTTGAAATTAAAGCAGTTGTCACAAACCAAATCTGCTTCATTATTGGAAATTTGCCTTAACTCATCTGAATTCGATTTGCCGGCTTCGATAACAATAAAACTTAATGCGTTTATTCAAATTTATAAAAAACTTTTTACTGAATATGAAACAACTCCGCTTGATGAATTTGTGATTAATGTTATAAAAGAGTTTGGAATACGAAATGCTTACTCAAGCAACTCGGTTGAAGATACGGATAAACTTATGAACATAGACCAGTTGGTTTCTTCAATTCAAGCGTTTTATAGCAAAAATAAAACTGCAACACTAAGCGATTATCTTCAAAATGTATCGCTGATTTCGGATATTGATTCTTTAGATGAAGAAAATAATAATGTTGTTGTGGCAACAGTTCATTCAGTTAAAGGACTAGAATTCAGAGGGGTTTTCATAATCGGACTGGAAGAAAAAATTTTCCCGATTTCCCGTGCTTATGGTAAAGATGAAGAAATGGAAGAAGAGAGAAGGCTTTTATATGTTGGGATAACAAGGGCAAAAGAAAACTTGTTTTTAACAAATTGCAAAGCCAGATATTTATACGGCAAAAGAAATGATATGCTTCCAAGCAGATTTTTAAAGGAACTTGGCTTTGAAAGCGGAAAGCAGGAATTTAGAGGTGTGCGTGAGCAGGTTGCAAGTTTTTCACAAAATCGAACGGGCAAGTCAAAGCAATCAAGTCAATTTGATTTCGTTAAGAAACGCTTAAACGAAGTTTTTTATAGTTCACGAAATTCAAATGATAATAATTTTAATTCAAAATTGATAAATGAAGATACTTTATCAAAAACTGATATTGGCATATATAAAACTGGAAATATAGTTTTGCACCCAAAATTTGGAATTGGCACAATAGTTAGCATAGACAAAGAAGCAAAATGTGCAGATATTGATTTTCACACAATCGGAGTTAAAACTTTAATGCTTGAAATAGCACCATTAAAAATTGTCAAATAAATTGTCAAATAAATTAATAATAAATAAAAAATAATTCAAAATAATTCAAAATAATTCAAAATAAATAAAAAATTAAATAAAATAATAATATTGTATTTAAATTAAGAAATAAATAAAATAATAATAAAAAATATCAAATTAATAGTTAAATGGATAGTCGGTTATGGAAAATGAAACAATAGAAAGAATGAAATGGCTTGTTGAAGAAGTTTCTAAGCACGCATATAATTATTATGTTTTGGATAGCCCAACAATTTCAGATAAGGAATATGATTTGCTTTATGATGAACTTGTTATGCTTGAAAAACAAACCGGAACCGTTTTGCCTTCTTCTCCAACTGAGAGAGTGGGCGGGGAAATTCTAGCCGGCTTCAAAAAATATCAGCATAAATTCAGGCTGTATAGTTTGGATAAATGCCAAAATAAAGAAGATTTGCGGGATTGGGTTGATGACATAAAAAAAGTTTATCCAGATGCAGATTTTACTTGTGAATTTAAGTTTGACGGTTTGTCATTAGTATGCACTTATAAAGATGGTTATTTTGTGTCGGCAGGCACCCGAGGTAACGGTTTTGTCGGCGAAAATGTAACTGAACAGGCAAAAACAATTAAATCAGTTCCTTTAAAAATTGATTTTAAAGAAGAATTAATCGTTCAAGGCGAAGCAATGATAACACTTTCAAATTTGGCAAAATATAATGAAAAAACAACAGACCCGCTTAAAAATGCAAGAAATGCAGTTGCTGGTGCAATCAGGAATTTAGACCCAAAAGAAACAGCAAAAAGAAATTTGGATTGGTTTGCATATACAATTCATTTTGCAAAAGGTAAAAATTTTAAATCGCAAGAAGAAATGATGGCGTTTTTAAAAGAAAATGGATTTAACACTGGCAATTATTTCAAGATTTGCAAAACGGCGGAAGAAATTTTCAAAGAAATTGATAAAATTGATGAAATGCGAAATTCGTCAGATATTTTGATGGACGGCGTTGTGATAAGGCTTAACAACATCGCTCATCGAGATGAGTTTGGCTTCACTGCAAAGTTTCCAAAATGGGCAATGGCATATAAATTTGAAGCGGAAGAAGTGAGCAGTATTTTAAAAGATGTTGTTTGGCATGTTGGCAGAACAGGCAAGGTGACACCGATTGCCGAAATTGAACCCGTTGAACTTGCCGGCGCAACAATAAAAAAGGCAACATTAAATAATATTAGCGATATAAGAAAAAAACAGGTGGAAATTGGCTCGCGTGTTTTTATCCGCAGGAGTAATGAAGTTATACCGGAAATTTTAGGTCTTGCCGAAAGTTTGTCCGGAAGCAAGGAAATAATCGCTCCAACAAAATGCCCAAGTTGCAACTTTGATTTGGTGGAAAATGGTGCAAATTTGTTTTGTTATAATGTGGACGGGTGCAAGCAGCAAATAATTGAAAGGCTTTCAAACTTTGTAAGCAAAGAAGCGATGAATATTGAAGGGCTTAGTTATAGCACAATAACCGCATTATATGAAAAATTTAATATAAAACATTTATCTGAAATTTATGAGTTGTCAGCGCAAGAATTGCTTATGCTTGAAGGTTTTAAAATGAAAAAAGCAAATAATGTGATAACAGCAATTCAAAATTCTAAAAATGTTCCTTTTCACAGGTTTATAAGTGCGTTAGGCATTGGTGGGGTTGGGGTTAAAACTTCAAAAGACCTTGCGAGCAAATTTGCAAATTTTGACGAACTGAAAAATGCTGATATGATAAAACTTTTATCTGTTTATAATATAGGCGAAACGATTGCAAGTAACATATATGAATATTTCAGAAATGATTATAATTTAACACAAATAAATAAACTTTTTGAAAATGGCGTAAAAATTGAGAGTAATGCAAATTTACGCACTTTTGATACAATATTTGATAATAAACTTGTCGTGCTAACCGGAACGCTTGAAAAATATTCCAGACTGGAAGCAACGGAACTTCTTGAAAAATTTAATGCACAAGTTACATCGTCGGTTTCAAAAAACACTAATTATGTTATCGCTGGAGAAAATTCCGGAAGTAAAGTGGTTAAAGCAGAAAGTTTGGGTATAAAAATAATAAATGAAAATGAATTTTATGAAATAATAAAAAGATTTGAATGAGAGAAATCACTTAAAATTGATGCTAATTTTGCAAATTTTTTAAACAATTATCAAAACATAAATAAAAAAATGAGAGTGCGAGAAATATTTAAAAATAAACACTTGACAAAACTGGTTACATTAAGTATAATTTTAAGATATTCAAATGCAAACTTTTGAAATAACTTGTTTCACTAAAATATAACAAAAAGAGGTACACAATCCTATGATGATAGAACCGCCTATTGATGAACTTGTAAAAAGAGTTAGTGGCAATAAATATTTGCTCGCATGTTTGATTACCAAAAGGGCAAAATATCTTGCTTTGACAATACCTGATGAAATTGAAGCAAACAGTAATGAGAAGGAAATAAGTATTGCTGCAAGAGAAGTTTTTAATGGCGAAGTTATTGCGAAAAAAGCATAAATATTTTATATTATAAATGGTTTAGTATGTAATATTTTTTACTTGTAATATTATTAAATTGCATTAATAAAAAGTAAGATTTTTAAAATTCAGTATTTGCACAATTTATTGTGCATTTTTTGTTTTCAAGTGATTTTGTCCTTTTGGCTAGCCCGTTGGACTAGTTGACTTGCCCGTTGGACTTGTATAGCCCGCTCGCCTAGGCAATCGCTTCGCTTCGCCCGCTCGCTTTGTCCGTTTGGCTGGCATTGCCCGCTCGCCCTGCTCAGCCCGCTCGCTTTGTCCGTTTGGCTAGCATTGCCCGCTCGCCCTGCTTCGCCCGCTCGCTTTGTCCGTTTGGTTGGTATTGCCCGCTCGCCCTGCTCCGCCCGCTCGCTTGACTTGTTCGACCAGCCGTTTGACTAGCCCGTTAGACTTGTATAGCCCGCTCGCCTAGGCAATCGCTTCGCTCAGCCCGCTCGCTTTGTCCGTTTGGTTGGTATTGCCCGCTCGCCCTGCTCCGCTCGCTCGCTTTGTCCGTTTGGCTAGCATTGCCCGCTCGCCCTGCTT
>JAQUUD010000044.1 GCA_028694075.1 Clostridia bacterium | reverse complement strand
TTATAATGAAAACGGTGATTATTTAGGAAAAGAAACAAGGGATTTCGTGCACGAAAACGGTCTTTGGCATAAAACAATACATTGTTGGCTTTATGATAAAAAAGGCAATGTTTTTTTTCAAATTAGACAAGATTCAAAAAAATTGTATACAACTGCATCAGGGCATATTTCGGCGGGCGAAACGCTTAAAATTGGGTTTGCAAGAGAAATTTTTGAAGAAACAGGTTTACATATAAATGTGGAAGATGCTCAAATGATTGAAATGTGCATTTGGAAAATGGATAAGAAAAAAGAAGGTAAAATATTAAAAGACCGAGTTTTTGCAAATGTTTATATATGTGAGTTTAACGGTGATATGGCGGAGTTTAATATTGATACTGTGGAACTTGCCGGCATTGTGAAAGTTAATGCTGAAAAAACGCTTGATGTTTTAAGAAAGGAAAGCGGTGAAATTTCTTGTCAAATTTTAACTCTTGAAAATAATCAAAAGAAAATTAAAAATTCAACGGTATCTTTTGAAGACTTTCTTGTTAACCCGGGGGAAATTGCACTTATAAAATACGGACGAATTTTACAAAGCATAATTGCACAAATTGAAAAATAAATTTTTTAATTTAAAAGTTTGTATTTAGATTTTTGCTAATTTTGACAAAACTGAGTTTTTTAAAGCGACTGGCTGAGGCGGTGATGCTTGCAAGTTAAAACATTCTTTAAATATTTTGAGATTGTTTTTGCCGGCGGAGACTGGCTTTTTGAAAAAAAGCCAGTGCAAACACGAATGTGTTTGCCGGGCTTTGAGCCTTGCTCAAAGCCCACTCCGCCGGCGAAGTTTTATAAACCTTAACAAATCAAACTTTATTACATCAAAAACCCATAAAAATTTATTAAAATTAAATTAATATTTAAAAAAATTGTTTTTATTTGATTTTTTTTGTAAATTTAGATATAATAAACATTAGAGGCGAGTTATATGAAAAGAATAAATCTATCTTTAAGCCTGATTTCTGTTCTGATTATTCTGAGCATTTTGTCTTTTACTGTTTATGCAGTTTTAAATGTTGGGTTTACAATTTCAAACCGTATAATGTTTACATCAACAGGTGTTTATTATAAAGCAGTGGCAAATGTTTATTTATTAAGTGAAGAGGAACTTGGAAATTATGATGGAGATATTGAAGCAATAGTTGAAAATGAAACAGCGATTACGGAAACTTATACATCAGATAACTCTTGGGCACATAATGATTCAATGGAATGGGTTATCCCAGATGGAGATTTAAGATTTACATCTGCAAGAAGATATTTGGTTTACATAATTAATATTGAAAATCACACTTCGTTTGATATAAATGTGAGTATAAGTTTGCCCGCAACTAACCCGAATCCATATTTTGATGATATAATTGAGAACACGCCATCTACTCCTATTGATTTGTTAGCATTAGACGGCGCGACAGTATCCAGTGGCACAATATATTTAGTAACAAGATGTATAAAAATACATAATTCCTTCAATCTTCAAAATTCTTTTGATATACAATTAACTCCAAGTGATGCTTAGTTTTAAAAAATGGCAACTTTAATTTCTAAACAATAAGATAAAACTAATGAAAAATAATTTTAAACACATAGTAAAAAAATCAAAAAAATCCGTTATTTGAATTCCGGATTTTTTTAATTTTTAATAATTTTATTATTTGTTCAAATATTTGTTGATATTTATATGTTTGAAAGAAAATATGCCAGTAAAAGATTATTTTATAAATTTACTTCTTCGTATCCATTTATTATATATATATTTGCTTGACTATTGTTAAATTATGAGCAAGGTTTGTTTTTAAATAAAAGAGTTCGATTTATAAGCATGTTGGTTAGCAGGAATTGTAAGTGGCATTGCGGTTATAGTTGGTGCTGTTATAATTGCAACTGGAGTTGGTGCTGGTTTTGGTGGATTTCTATTATCAGTTGGAATGAGCTCGTTGCTTGGTGGCGCTTTTTTCAATATTTGCACCAAAATTATTGTTGAGAATTGGTTTCAATTATGATATACTTTTTTACAAGAAGGTAAAATTTTATGATTGATTTGCAAAACAAAATTGTATTTTTTGATATAGAAGGTACTTTAGGGGAAAAACCAAAAGGCAACGGAGAAAATGGAAAAATTACTATTCGCGATTTAGTTTTAGGCAATTGTTTTTTTGAAACAAAGCCCTACAAAGAAATGCAAGATTTGGTTGAGTCTTTAAATCAAAATAAAATTTATGTTTTGGGAACAATCGACACTAATAATGAAATTAATCAAAAAATAAATTGGATAAGTCTTCATTTTCCTAAATTTAAAAAGGAAAATTTAATATTCATATCCAGCGAATACACAAAAGCAGATACAATGCTTTGTTATTCTTCGCAACTTAAAATCCAACCTAAACAAATGGTCTTGATTGATGATAAATTGGCAAATTTAGACCAAGCCAAAATAAAAGGTTTTGGAGTAATTGATGCCAATGAAATTTTGAATCATTATTTATTCTTGCAGTAAAGATTGACCCGAACTCATAACTGTGTGAAGAAGCTGTTAATACGAAATTCGCCGAAACTACTGTAAAGAATGATAATGGATCCATTATCATTTGTCACATCGTCCCAAGTTGCAATTGCATAATTTTGTGTGCTTGTAACCAGACGAAAAAAGTACTAAATTTCAAGAAAACAAAAAGGATTTAATTGATGAATTATTAAATTAACTTAAATTGCAAAGCAAAATGGATAATACCGACTATGTGGGAATGTTTAATCACATATACTTATCAGAAAAAAAACTTAGCTACGATAAAATCGCAGCTAAGCTTTTTTTAGGCCGAAATACATTAATTCAAATATTGAAATGTTTAACGAAGTGGCAAAAAATTTATTAGAGAAAACTTGAAAGTTTTTTATTATTGTGCAAATTTAAGCAAACTAAATTTTTTGCAAAATTTTTATATTTACAAAGCAAAATCAAGTAAAATCAATCCAAATTTGTTAAAGACCAAAGCGGATTATGTTCAAAAAGTCTTGATGAGCGAAAACCTTTTCCAGTGATATATTCTTCTGTGGGGCGAACAAGTTTGGAAATTTTTCGTCTGAAATTTGCATCAAGCAATTTTTCTCTTAAAATAAGCTCATATGCCTGTTTAAGTTCGGTTAAAGAAAATTTTTCTGGCAAAAGATTGAATATAATATCTGTATATTCAAGTTTGTTTTTTAGTCTTTCAAGCGCATAGTAAATCATTTTTATGTGGTCAAATGCGATGTCTGTTTTTGTTATGGTTATATTTTTTTGTTCTTCCAAATTAATTTTTTCAATGCTTACAGTGAGTTTGTTTTTCAAAATTTCTGTTTCATTTATTAGATTTAATTTAACTTCTTTCTTTATAGAGAATTCAGTGTCTTTTTGAGTTTTTGAAATTATTTTGTCTGAAATTTCAACATCAAACCATTTTCCGCTGGGAAGACTTTCTGTTTCACCAGTCAAAAGCATATAACTTATGCTGAGTACTCTGGTGCGTGGATCTCTGGTCTTATCGCCAAAAGTAAAAAGTTGTTCAAAGTAATAATTTTTTAGTCCGACTTTATTTTTTACACACATTTTTAGTGTTTCGTTAAGTTCGGTTTTTAAATCTATAAAAGTTCCCGCAAGAGCGTATAGGTCTTTATAAGGCGGACTTGTTCTTTTCATTAAAAAAACCTGTAATTTTTTCTCAGGCAATTTCCTGTAATTATCCGACTCTTTATTTATAATTCTAAAAATCACTGCATCAACAGTAACTGACGGTTTTTCATATTTCCCATCAGAATATTGCTCCAAAAATCGTTTGTCTTCATCAGAAACCATTTTTTAACCCCTTTCATATTATTTATTTTGTGCAAAACATAGAATTTTTGCGTTTTTTTAAATAATTCAACTGACTTTTTTTGTGTCACATTTGTTATTGTCGTTTATAAGATATTATCATTTCGATAATATTAATGTCAAATAATTTTAAAAAACTCTTGACAAGATATAATTTATATGATATTATCATAATGTTAATATCAAACATATAATACAAAAAGGAGTCTTGAAATGAAAAATGTTTTGATTGTTGTGGATATGGTGAATGGCTTTATAAATGAAGGAAATTTATCTGATAAGAATATTAATAAAGTAACACCGAATATAGTAAATCTTGTAAAAGAAGCAATTTTAAAAGAAATTCCAATAATTGCTTTTAAGGATTGCCATTTGGAAGATGATGAAGAGTTTAAATTATTTCCTGTGCATTGCATTAAAGGAACAAGTGAATCTGATTTTATTCCGGAACTAAAACCTTATGAAAACGATTTTTTCATTATTGAAAAAAATCAAACGAATGGTTTTAATACGGAAAATTTTAAAGAAATTGCAAACAAAATAATTTTTGACAAGGCTTATGTTGTTGGTTGTTGCACTGATATTTGTGTGGAACAGTTCGCAATCGCATATCAAGAATTCAATCAAAAACATAACAGACCAACACAGGTTGTTGTGCTGGAAAATTCGGTTTATACTTTTGACAATCCAATCCATAATGCAAATGCAAATCATAAAGAAGCACTTGCCAGAATGGAACAAGTAGGAGTTCAAGTTTTAATGCAAAAGCCAAAAGTTTTAGAATTTACAAAATAAATAGGTTAAAATTAGCATTAAAAATTTTTAAAGATAAAAAAGATAAAATAAAAAAAATAAAAAGGAAAAGATAAAAATGGAAAATTTAATAATGGATTTTTATGAATTAACAATGGGGCAGCCATATTATGATAAAAATTTGCACGAACAAATTGCCTATTTTGATTTATATTATCGTAAAAATCCCGACAACAGTGGTTTTGTTATCGCAAACGGAATAAATAATTGCTTAAAATATTTAATGCAATTTAAATTTTCAGAAAGCGATATTGAATATTTAAAAAGTTTAAATAAATTCAGCGACGCTTATTTAAATTATTTAAGCAAAATAAAGTTTAATGGAGATGTTTGGGCTGTGGAAGATGGAACAGTGGTCTTCCCTAACGAACCAGTTATCACAATAAAAGCACCGCTTTTGCAGGCACAATTAGTTGAAACTGCTTTGCTATTAATATTTAATCGTTCAAGTTTGATAACAACAAAAGCAAACAGAATTGTAAGAAGTGCGAGTGGCAGAGCAATAATGGAGTTTGGAACAAGACGGGCGCAAGGAATAAATGCAGCAGTTGACGGGGCTGTTGATGCTTATGTTGGCGGAGCGGTTGGCACTGCTTGCACTTTGGCGGGCAAAAAATATGGGACTCCAGTGCTGGGAACAATGGCACATAGTTTTGTTCAGGTGTTTGACAGTGAGTTGGAAGCCTTTAAAGCGTATGCAGAAACTTATCCGGATTCCTGCACCTTACTGGTTGATACATACAACACATTAAAAAGCGGTATTCCGAACGCAATTAAAACATATAATGAAGTTTTAAAACCGATGGGCAAAAAACTTACCGGCATAAGAATTGACAGCGGGGATTTGGACTTTTTATCAAAACAAGCAAGAATTATGTTAGACAAGGCAGGACTTTTTGATACAAAAATTGTTGCATCTAATTCGCTTGATGAAAATGTAATAAAAAAACTGGTTGATAATAATGCCCCAATTGATGTTTTTGGCGTTGGCGAAAATCTGATTACTTCAAAATCTTGCCCAATTTTAGGCGGAGTTTATAAACTGGTTGCGATTGAAAAGGAAAATCAAATTGTTCCAAAAATAAAAATTTCTGACACGACTGATAAGTTAATTAATCCGCATTTCAAGAAATTGTATAGAGTTTATGATAATAATAATCAGATTTTCACAGATATTCTTTGCGTTTATGATGAAAGATTATTTAATATTAAAGGCAAAAATAATCAAGCCGAAGATTTTGTAATTAAAAATTTAAAACCTAAAATGATTGAAGCCGGAAATTTGATATATAAAATCCCAACAATTGAAGAAACCAGAAAAAAAGTTAATGATGAAATTGCAACATTGAAACCTCAAATGTTGGATTTAAATAATTCCAAAACAATCAAAGTTATGCTTTCTGCAAAATTGCAAAGAATTAAAAATAAACTAATGCAAAGTTCACAAGTTAAAGAATTATAGGTATTTTGAGATTGTTTCTTTATAAAAATTAAAACAAATTGAATTTTGAATTTTAAAAATATAACGTGAAATTTGAACAAAAAATATTTTGTTATGATATAATTTTTATTATTAATTAATTATTTGTTGGGAGGGTTTTTTGATGGCAGAAAAACAGAAAGAAAAAAATAAATCAGCGAAAAAAGAGGGGGAATTTTGGGTAACATTTGGAGCTGGAACAGGTCCTTTCCCACATAAAAAAATATGTATTCAGTTCCTTTAAAAGTAATAGAACAACACAAACTGAGAAAAAACAAGTTGTTAAATAAAAGTAACAAGTTAAAAATTAATAAATTATAATTAACAAAAAATTTAAAGCATAAGGAGAACAATATGAAAATATGTGTGATTGGTGCGGCGGGCACTGGAACTTCAACAATAGGTCGCCATATTGCTTTTCATTATGATATTAAACAAATTGAATCTGATTATTATGCGTGGGAGCAAACAAATCCGCCATTTCAAAAAGACAGAAGTTATGAAGAAGGCAGGTCACTTCTCAATAAAGCATTTGACGAAAACGAAAACTTGATTATTTGCGGAAATGTTGCAAGATGGGGGAAAGAATTTTCAGATAGATTTGATTTGCTTGTTTTCTTAAAAGCACCAACAGAAACAAGAATAAAAAGGATAAATTATAGAGAAAGAGAATTGTATGGTGAGCGCGTGCTTGACGGTGGTGATATGTTTGAAAATTTTAAAAAGTTTTTATGGTATGCTGAACATTATGATGTCGGCGATGAAACTTTCAG
This sequence comes from Clostridia bacterium, assembly GCA_028694075.1. Taxonomy (GTDB): domain Bacteria; phylum Bacillota; class Clostridia; order Christensenellales; family UBA1242; genus UBA5489. The sequence continues at coordinate 3,089 of JAQUUD010000044.1, read as the reverse complement.
GAGTTTAAAACAACATACAAATTATATAAAAAATCATATAAAATGCCCAGTGCTAGAAATTGATACATATGGCAACATTGATATAATTTTAGAAAATCTTTTTAGTGGCATTGACAAACTTATATTAAAAAAAGATGAAAATTGAATTTTGCAGAGTTTCTAACTGTATTTCTAAAATTAGTTTAATTTTAATTTGTAATTAATAACTAAAAAAATCAAATCCGCAATTTGTTTGCGGATTTGATTTTTTTAAGAATTATTTTTTTAAGAATTTATTTAATAAAACATTTTAAATAAGTTGTTTTGTTCAAAAATTTTTTAAAAAAACAATTTTGAGTTTTTAAGGCTTAATTAAATTATTATATAATTTAAAAATTGAAATTAATCTTCACTTTCGCTTTCTTCATCTTCGCTTTCAATGACGGTTAAATCCCTGACAAAAAATGCGCTTGGCATTTTCTCGGTTGTAAAAAAACCATAAGGCGAATCAAGAAGGTCGGCAAGGCGATTCACTATTATTGCACAAGTGAGTTCAACTGTGGCTGGTCGATTGACAGTTATTGTGGTGGTTGGCTCTCCTTCAACTGTCCAAGTGTTAGAGTCAAATTCATCAGGTGCATAAACTTTCCCGATGCACTGAGTTTCGAGTGTTATTCCTTCTTTGGTTTCTGTGGTTACAACAGCACTCATTCCTGTTGCATCACCGGCTTTTATTGTCATATCAAGTGTGGACGAAGTTAAATCTTCTTTGTGGGTTTGTGGCACACATTTTTGTGTTTGATTTTTCACGGTCAGCCCTAGCTGAGAACATAACCAGCCGTTTGTGTTCCACATATAACTTGGCAAAAATTTTCCGGAGTCAATAAGTTTTTGTCTTTCATTTGACGAAATATTATCGGTCGAAGCAATTTGCTTTTCAAATTCTTTTAGCGTTAGTCCCGCCCCGTGAACTCTTGCAAGAGCAATACCGTAATCTTCCACATTATAAGATGATTTGCCGATTATTTTTTTAATGCTTTGAGTTGCTCCGGCAATTGTTGTTACAAGGTTTCCCCAAAAAACATCTTGATAACCCGAACCGCATATTGTGCAATTATTTTCTTTTGCAAGATTATCCAATTTTTCTGTTAATTTTGGATTAGAGTTCCACGGATAAAAAGCCTCTTCGCAGGTTGTGATTGCACTGATTCCTAAACTTGCAAGTCTTGTTAAAACTGGTTCCAAATCTTTTAGCAAACTCATTGTTGCAACAATGCAAGCATCGGGCGAAGTTTTCTTGATTTCAGATTCAAGTTCATTTGCGTTTTTAACAATAACGCCGGTTTTTTTAAAGCCTTTCCCCATAATCTCAGCAATATTTTTGCCTATTATTTCAGAGTCAATATCAAAGGCGCAAACAATTTCGCCGTTTTTTTCAAAAACATATCGCATTAGATATTCTGACATTTTTCCTGAGCCATACATTGCAACTTTCAATTTTCTTGTTTTGTCTGACATAAATTCAACCTCCATAAATTATCATAAATATTATTAACAAATTATTAATCAATATGCAATTTGAAAAAATATATAATTTTTTTAATTTCAACTGAGTTAAAAAAATGCAATAATTGCATTTTAAATTTATTTTTTAAATTGAATGAAATATCCACAACTTTATGATGTAAGCCCTTTATTCTGAAAAAATTATCTGACTTGTTCAACTGCTCTGATTTTTATAAATGATTCGGCTAATTCTTCTGGTTTGTTAGTTCCAAAAGTATTAAGTTGATATGTATTAAAAAGCACAGGGTCTGATATTAATGAAGTACTGTTAAGAACATAAGAACGGTCATAGATAAGTTCACCTTTTTCATTTGTAATTGTCATAAGTGCTTTTTCTTTGTCAAGGAATGGAATAAATCCTCCGGCATATTTTATGCCTTTGAAAGGATAAACTTCAATCAATTTGCTTGCACCTTTAAAAATATATCCATCATTTCTTAAATATGAAAAATTAATAATTGTACCTTTATTTTTTTCTAAAATAGAATAATCTTTAAGGCATCTACTTTGCATAAACTGCGCTTTTTGCTCTTTTACTGATTCTGCTCCGGCTATTTCTTTTGGCTCGTCTAACATAATGCTTTGCATTGTTGCTCCTTCTGCTAATATTGTTCAAAATGTTTAATATTTTTTCTTATTTTAATTAAATTTAAATCAAGTTGCTTGCAATATTTGGATAAAAGAAAAATTTAATTAAAATATCATACATAGAATTTATAACAAAAATAGGCGAATTTTGTCAAACAAAATTCAAATATAAATTAAACCATAATAAAATCTTTGCGTTTTTTAAATTATTGTGATAATATTAAGATGAGAATTTATGATGGAAAGAAACCCAAAAAATGAATTTAAAAGAAATTATAAAAAAATCGGCTTGTTTTTGCTGATTGCTGTCCCCGTGCTTTGTATTGTGGGATTTTTGCTTTATTATTTTGTGCCGTCGCTTGCAAATATGCAGTATGTCGTGATTATGATAATGATTGCGGTGGGCGGAGTTGTATATCTTTTAATGGAATATGTTTTAAGAAAAAGAGAAGAAAGATTAAAAAACAAGCCAAAAAAATTTGACCCGTTTGCTGATTAACGGTTTGAAGTTTTTAGGAATTTATTATTGTGTTTAAATATTAAACTTTTTAAAAAAATCTTATTAGCATTGTATTATAAAAATTTATATATATAAAAGGGTTAATAATATTTTTAGTAATAATCAATAAAAAACAAACAAATTAAAGCAATCTCATTAGATAAAAAATTTAGGAAAAAAGGTATTAAGATGAAATCAATCGCTAAAATTTTGCCTCATAGCATTGAAGCGGAACAGGCTGTTCTTGCTTGTGCTTTAACTGATGATGAAATAACAATTAATATTTTCGGCTCAATCTCTGCTGAAGATTTTTATTCGGAAGCACATAAGTTGATTTTTGAAAAAATGACCGAAATTTATGCCGACAACAAACCGGTTGATTTTATTACATTGACCAACCGGCTGGAAACCGCAGGGCTTTTGGATAAGGTTGGCGGGCTTGATTACATAACTTCGC
>JAQUUD010000043.1 GCA_028694075.1 Clostridia bacterium | reverse complement strand
ACAAACAATTCATAAGACGCATAATAAAGCATATCATCTAATTGCAACGCATCTTGTAAATATTTTACTTCTTGATTTTTTAAATATTCAATGCCACACTTTGCTAATATGCGTTCAGAATCAAAGATATTATAATCAATATATTCGTCCAGATTTAAAAAATAAAAACCAAGGTCGTTTGCGACCAATTTGGCAATTTTATTTGTAAATGCGTCGGCAAGAGCGATTATGATTTTCTTTTTCATCAATATAATAATAGCACAAAATTTAAAATAATCAAATAAAAAGATAAATTTATGCTTTGAGAATGAATTTTATAATAATTATTAATTTTTATTAATTCAAATATTGTAGTTAAATAAAATTTTGTTAATATAATTTAAAATTTTATTTAAATTTATTTAAAAATTGTCGTCGTAAGTGATGCCATATTCTAAAAATACGCCTTGAACGAAACCTTGCCCTTTTCTTATTTCAGCAATAACCTTTTCTTTTGAATCATTTGTTATTTTGATTATTATTTGCCCGTTTGTATATCCACTTTCTATATTTGAATCAATAATTCCAACAGTATTATCTAATTGAAGCCTATATTTAAATCCCATACTACTTCTTGGGCTAATGACCAAAACCCAGTTTGCAAGCATTTCGCATTTTATGCCAGACGGAATCATTATTGTTTGATTTGGTTTTAATTTTATATTGAAAGGTGCAAAAAAGTCATAACCTGCAACGCCCGCTCTTTCACGCCTTGGCAATTTTATTTCTTCATAAATTTTTTTTACATTTTTTATCTCAGGGCAAAACGCCATCATTGCATTTTCAAAAATTTCATAACTTATCTTTTCAAATTTTGCAATTTTTTTCATTATGTTCCTTTTTACTTTTGATTTTTAATTTTTTCCAATAAAATTTTTTAAAAATTTAAACATATTTATATGTTATTTATCATAAGAAGTTTTCTATTTATCTATTTATATATTTAATTAATTATCTTTAACCATAAATTCCCAAAGCATTGAATCTTCAGGAATTAAATCTTTCTTCAAACTGCCTGTTTTTGAGAAAATATTTTTGAAATCTTGTGTGTAAATATTATCCTCTGCATTTATTAGCAAAGGTTTTAAATAAAAATCATAAATTAACGGCTCATACATATGAGTGGTGTTCAAGATATAATCAGCATCAATTTTAAAGGGACTTATAAATTCGTTTTCGCCTTTACAAACATTTTTCCAAATTTTTATTGTATCATCGACTGAGTTTCCTCTTTTGTAATAATCCCTTATGCATCTTCTCATAAGTCTTAGAACTCTGGACGGAATTATAACTTCTCTTCCAAGAACGAAATCATCATTTAATGTAACATAAACTTTAAAGCCCTTTGTGTTGACTTCATTTGAAAAAATCGGATTCATTGCATGTGTGCCTTCAATCATAATAATGTCATTTTTGTTTGATTGAATTTCCTTATATCCCGTTCTCTTACCTTGATAAAAATCAAATATCGGCATTTTTGATTTACCTTTATCAACAAGTTCACTCATAAATTCTTTATAATAACCTGCATCTAAAGCTGTGATGTTATCATAATCAAAATTCCCGTCAGGAAGAAGTGGCGTTTTATCCCTGTCAATAAAAAAATCATCTGTTGAAATGACAGTGCTGACAATTTTTTTTCTTTTCAGTGCGTCACTAATTAATTTTGATGAAGTTGTTTTTCCGGCTGATGACGGTCCTGCGATATATATAACTTTATATTTTCCTTTTATTATAATTTTAACCAATTCATTTATTTGGTCGTGAAATATTCTTTCAGATGTATTCACCAAAAGTTCTGGGTTTTTTCTTGCTTCATAATTTACAACTTGCAAGTCATAATAAGATTTAATAATTTTGCCGTGGATTTTTATAATCTCGTCTTTATTCAATTTATGCTCCTAAACATTTGTATTTTTTTATTATTATTTTATTTTTGAAATAACTTGTAATTTTTTTAAGCGTTAAACACCGAAGTGACACCAACTTTAAAAGGATAATAATCTCTTAAAGATGTTTTGTTAATTACAAAAGTAAATTCAAAATATGATTGATTAATTTTGCTTTTATTTAAAATCCCTATTTTAGAAGTTTCTTCAATATTATAAAAATCAGCAAGTCCAGTTGAATTGCTAATCACTATTGGCTGTGTCGCATTTAACTGTTCAAGCGCAAAGGTTAAAACTTTATTACTCGGTCCGCAGTCAAAAAGATATATATCATTTGGCGAAAAATACCCTGCTACAATTTCAAGTTCCTGAGAGGATACAACTGAATACTGAGCAGTTTGATAATTATAATAATTAAGCGAAACCGTCATTTCAATGTTATATTCACATTCAAACGCGAGCCAAATTGAAAGATAAGAATCATTTTCATCGGGAAGCAAAATAACAGATTGATATTCCAATGCGGGAATATGCTCAAACGCCATTGCCCCTGAACCTGAACTTACATAAAAAGAACTTCCGTTGAAATCTTTAATGTATGAAGTTGGATAAGGCGAGTAAATTGATTTTTGTGCGCCGATTGTCCCTTCAATAATAGGCTCTAATTGCAGAATTTGCTGTAGCACATAATTCAAATTTGGGTTTGGGCTTTGCCCTGAAACTTTAACAGTGTCATAAACTCCGCCGATTATATTTTCCCCGATAACATTATTTAAAATATAATTATTCAATGCTTGAATATTAGCGGGTGTTAAGCCAACATATTGGGCTTTTGCATTAAATTCAGCCTTAATTTCCGTTAACGGAACGCAAGCCCCTGTTTCAGTTTCAGCAAAAACTTCTTTTGTTTTTGTTATATCAGAATAAACCTTTGTGCTTCCAAGGTCATTATCAATGTCAACTGTGAAAACAGTCGGTGTTTTATTAAGTATGATTTCATATATAACAATTTCAAGCGCCACAGAATAAACCGGCACAAATGCCGAATAATAAGCATTTTGCACGGCTGGACTTTCATAATATTCGACTGCTCCCTCGCTTGTACTTACTGATGGAGCCTCTTCCAAATTTTGCGAAAAAGTCCACCGCCACGAAATAGTGCTGTTTATTTCTTCCACATTGGTTTGAACTCTTATTTTATCATAATTTGAGTTTTCATTTGCATCTGGTTCATATTCAACAAGGCTTGGATATCTATAATCATTCAGCACTCCAAAATTGGCATAAAACTGCTCAACTAAAAGTTCTGCATATGAAGAAATGGTGTTGTCAACTTCATAATTTTCAGTTCTGTAACACGCTTTGAATGTTGTAATTTCGCCATTTGCATAAAAATCCGGATTGTCCGAAAAAAAGAAGCACCCGCTCAAACAAAATATCGGAACAATGAAAAGAAAAACAAATAACCGCGACGCAAATTTTTTCATATGGTCTTATTTTATCATAATTTGACATTTTTATCAACGAAATCACTTAAAAACAAAAAATGACAAAAAATTTTTATTTATAAAAAGAAAGTAGAAAAAGGAAAGTCCCAATATCCTTATTTTTTAATTAATTAACAAAAAAACCTTTGAAAACAAATGCTTTATAAAATCAAAATCATAAGTTTTTGCATATTAATATTGCTAAGGAGCAATATGAAATTAAAAGAATTAATAAAAGACACAAGCGTTAAAAAAGTTATAGGCAATATCGAAAATATTGATATTGAAAATTTGGATATAAGCAGTAAAAATATTAAAAAAAACACTTTATTTATTGCACAAAAAGGCTTAAATGTTGATGGGCATAATTTTGCTGGCGAAGCCGTGAAAAATGGGGCGGTTGCACTGGCAGTTGAGAAAGAAATAACTGGAATTAGTGTTCCGCAAATTGTTGTTGACAACACTCGAAAAGCCTCTGGAAACTTGGCAAGCACTTTTTATGGTAATCCAAAAAATAAATTAAAATTTGTTGGCATCACAGGAACGAACGGCAAAACCTCGTCAACATATTTTTTGGCTGAGTTTTTAAAGCAAGCCGGCAAAAAAACCGCAGTAATCGGAACATTAGGGACTTTTTTTAATGGATTGCATTTTGATACTGATTTAACAACCCCCGACCCTTTAAAGTTACATAAAACTTTAGATATCTTAAGAAAACACGGGGCGGAATATGTTGTTATGGAAGTTTCTGCACACGCTATTGATTTAAAAAAAGTTGACAACATAAATTTTGAAGTGGGAATTTTGACGAATATAACTCAAGACCATTTGGATTATTTCAAAACAATGAATGAATATGCGAAAACAAAATTAGACTGGTTTAAAAATGGAAATATAAAATTTTCAATTATTAATGCAGATGACAAGCATTGCTTATCGCTTATAAATAATCCAAATACTTTGAGTTTCGGGCTTTATAATCCGTCTGATGTTTTTGCAATAAATATTGAAAAATCCGCTAGAAATACTGAGTTTGTGCTTGATTTATTGCATAATGTGATGAACTGCAAAACAAATTTGGCTGGCGAATTTAATGTTTATAATGTTATGGCAACGGCAACCGCCGCCCTTTGTTTAGGCGTTGATTTAAAAGATATTGAAAAGACAATGCAAAAATTGAAAGCACCGCTCGGGCGTTTTAGTGTTGTTGAACTAGAAAATAATAAGACCGTTATCGTTGACTATGCTCACACACCTGACAGTTTGGAAAAAGTTTTGAAAACCGCCCGTGAAATTTGCAAAGGCAAACTTATTTCAGTTTTCGGTTGTGGCGGAAACAGAGATGTAACAAAGCGTCCGATTATGGGCTCAATTTCCGAAAATTTGGCAGACTTTTCCATAATAACTAGTGACAACCCAAGATTTGAAGAGCCGGAAAGCATTGTTAATCAAATTGAAACAGGAATGAAAAACTCAAACCATATAAAAGTTACAAACCGAAAAAGTGCGATAAAAAAAGCACTTTCAATGATTAAGCCTAATGATATGACTATTATATCTGGCAAAGGTGCTGAACTTTATCAGGACATAAAAGGCACTAAATATCCTTATAATGATTTTGATGAGATTGATAAATTTAAAAAAAACAATTTTCAAACATTATGTAAGGAATAATTTAAATAATATTTTTAGTATTAAATAATTAATTCGTTTCGCATAATCAATTTAGAATTGCAATTTTAATTGAAAATTAAATAAAAAAAATAAAAAACAAAATAATAATAAAAGGACAAGCATAAATTGAATTAAGTGCTTTAAGGAGAACCTTTTAAATGTTAATTAACGCATTATTTTGTTTTTCACTGGCTTTTGTGGTTGCTTTTTTGATAAGCCCACTTGTTTTTGCTTTTTGCAAAAAACTCAAAGCATCTCAAACAATTTTACATTATGTTGAGGCGCATAAATCTAAAGAGGGAACGCCTACAATGGGCGGATTTATTTTCATTATCGGAACAATTTCCGCTTCGTTTTTTGCATTTAATCTTGATTTTACATTTGCACTTCTGACAATTATTTCAATGCTCGCTTATGCAACACTGGGCTTTTTAGATGATTTTATTAAAATAAAAACAAAGCAAAATTTGGGTTTACGGGCTTATCAAAAACTTATCGGACAAGTTGGCATCAGTTTAATAATTGGTTTTTTTATTTATAACTATGTCGGCTCGACCATTGCAACTCCATTCACAAGTTTAAGCCTTGACTTAGGTATTTTTATAATTCCGTTTATTGTTTTATTTTTTGTTGCGCTTGTGAACAGTGTAAATTTATTAGACGGACTGGACGGGCTTTGCAGTGGTGTAAGTCAAGCATTTCTGCTTGGTTTTGTATTGCTTTTAAGTTTGGCTGTAACTTCATTAACTGGCACACTTTTAACAGAAACTCAAAATTTGATTTTTATTTGCTTCTGCTTAATGGGTGCTTTATTTGCTTTTCAAATTTTCAACGGATATCCAGCGAGCATTTTTATGGGCGATACCGGCTCTCTTGCCATTGGCGGTTTCTTGAGTGCTGTAACTGCTTTTTCCGGTCTTGAATTATATGTGCTTATTTTGGGGTTACCCTTTGTTTTAACTGCTCTTTCCGATTTAATTCAAGTTATATATTTCAAAAAAACAAAGAAACGAGTTTTTCTGATGGCACCCTTACATCATCATTTTGAAAAAAAAGGCATTAATGAAAATAAGATAGTCATAGTATATATAGTAATAACTGTTATGCTTGGAATTTTAACATATTTATTAGCAAGTTATTTTGGGGGGTTATGACCTTTGAATAAGTTTTTTAACAAAAATGTTTTAATATTCGGCTATGGAAGAAGTGGCAAATCCGCTTCACAACTTTTAAAAAAAAATGGTGCAAAAATTTTTATTTATGATGACAAGTTTGTTGTTAAAATTCAAGATTGCATTAGATTAAAAAATAAAAAAGATTGTCAAGCCAAATTTATTTTCAGTGATTTACTTGATAAAGATGCTGTTTTTATTAACGGAACCGAAGATTTAGATAATTACGACATAAATTTTTGCGTTATAAGCCCCGGCGTTGACCTTAACAATCCGATGATTTTACATATAAAAAGCAAAAAAATAAAGATAATTAGCGAACTCGAATTAGGGATTTATTTTTGCAAAGGTAAAATTTTTGCCTTAACCGGCACAAACGGCAAAACAACTTCTGTAAACTTGCTTTCTGATATATTTAAAACCGCAAAATATAAATGCTTTTTATGCGGAAATGTGGGTGAGCCAATATGCGACGTTGCATTGCAAACAACACCTGAAAGTTTAATTGTGTGCGAAATAAGCAGTTATCAACTTGAAACAACAAACAATTTCAATCCTTTTGCCACTGCGATTTTAAATGTTCAACCCGACCACTTAATCAGGCACAAAACACTTGAAAATTATGCTAGCATAAAAAATAAAATTAACAAGAGTTACAAAAGCAAAAAAATTTTCAATATTGATAATGACATAACAAAAGAATTATCAAGAAATTTTGCAAATAGCATTAACTGCTCCTTAAATCAAAAAACAAACGGCTGTTATTTAAGCGGAGATACTGTTTTTTTTAAATTCAAAAATACAAATTCAACTCAAAATGGCAAGTTAAACATTGCTTTAATTAAATTTTCAATTGAAAAAAGTTTTATAAAAATGAATATAAGGCTTATAAAATCAAGTGATGACTATTTTTCAAGTTTAAATGAAAATAAACAAAATAAAATAAATATATCAGACTTTAAGAAAATCAAACCGTGTAAAAAGTTTTTTAAAAAATTTATATATTATAAAAATCAAAAAATAATGCCGACTGAAAACATAAAACTTTTGGGCAAAAAAAATTTAGAAAACATTTTATGCACAATCGCGCTCGCAAAGCAAGTTGATGTGAAAAATGAATATATTAAACAGGCAGTTGAAAGTTTCAAATCGCTTGAACACAGATTGGAACTTGTTAATAAAATTAACGGAATAACTTTTATTAACGATTCAAAATCAACAAATATTTTAAGCACTCTTATGGCGCTAGATTCTGTCGGTGATGATGTGATTTTGCTTTTGGGCGGGAGCAACAAGGGCTTAGATTTTTCACCAATTTTTTCAGAGCATAAAATCAAAACAACAATAGCGTTCGGCGAAGTTTTGAAGCAAATTGAATCTGCTCAAAAAAACACAAATTTTATTACTGCAAAAAATTTTAATAACGCTTGCGACATTGCCTTTAAAATTGCGAAAAAAGATGATATTGTTCTGCTTTCGCCCGCCTCGGCCAGTTTTGATGAATTTTCTTCGTTTGAAGAGCGTGGCAAGAGATTTAAAAAAAATATTAAAGAATTTTTTAAAACTGTTTAATTTATTATTTTAGAATTTTAGAATAAAAAGAAAATCTAAATTTTCAGCCAAATTTACGAGAAAGGCAATTTTCATATGAAATTTAAGTTATTTAAATCTTTTGATTGGCTGGTTTTCGGCATAATCGCCTGCGTTGTTTTTTTAGCCGGAACAGGTTGTGTTATGGTGTTCAGTGCAAGTTATTATTCCGCTGGTGTGCATTTGAACAACGAATATTATTTTTTAATTAAGCAAATTATTGGCGTTGTTTTGGGTTTAATTGCACTTGTTGCCCTAAGTCTTGTCAATTATAGAAAACTTATTAAGTTTAAATGGTGGGCGGTTTTGGCAAGCGTCGTTTTGCTTGTTTTGGTTTTTATTCCGGGGATTGGTGTTGAAAATTATGGCGCGCGTCGCTGGATTGGTTCTTCTTCGTTAACATTTCAACCAAGTGAAATTGCAAAATTTGTGCTTGTTTTCTTTTGTAGCATTCATCTTTCTGAAAATTATGAAAAAATCAAAAATTTCAAAACTTTGCTTCCGATGTTGGCGGTTGGCGGGGCGTTTTGCCTGCTTGTTATTTTAGAGCCGAATATGAGCATAACAATTTGTATGGCATTAATCCTTTTTATTATGCTGTTTTTGGGCGGGCTTAGCAAAAAGCACTTTTATTTTATGGCGGGGGCAGGAGCGGTTGCAGTTCCAGTGCTGATTCTCCTAGAGCCTTATCGAATTAAACGAATAATGGCTTTTTTAAATCCGTGGGCAAGCCCGCAAGGCGAAGGCTTTCAACTTATTCAGTCGCTTTACGCTCTTGGCAGTGGTGGGCTTTTCGGCGTCGGGCTTTTCGCATCAAGGCAAAAATATCTTTTTTTACCTTTTGCAGAAAGTGATTTTATTTTTGCAATAATGGGCGAAGAAATCGGATTTTTCGGGTGCGTGGCTGTTCTTTCCGTTTTTGCAATGCTAATTATATTATTAATAAAAATCGCCCGCAGTGTAAGCGACCGTTATGGTTCATTGCTGGTTGCGGGCGTTGCAAGCGTTATTGCGGTGCAAACGCTTTTAAATGTTGCCGTTGTAACCGGGAGCATTCCACCAACCGGCTTAACGCTCCCATTTATAAGTGCAGGAAGCAGTTCACTTATTGTTTTTATGGGTGCAATCGGCCTTTGCCTTAATGTTTATAAGAACAGATATCAAAATACTATTTTTAAAAAAATTTAAAAAATTTTTATTCACTTCTTTTTTTACTTGCATGACTTATAACTTCTTTGCATTGTTTTAGATTTATATAAGGGTCAACATATCTTTCATAAAACAACTGAGATTTTATTTCGGAAATTCGTCCCCAATAAGATATTACTGCGGTAGCATTTTTAAAAGTTACAATTGAATATTTTTTAAAGAAATTATTAATGCGTTTAAATCTGCGTTTTATCCTTAAAAAAATTCTTCTTCTGAGTGTTTTATAGTCTCTATAAAATTTGTAACCCAAAAAATCCAATGGCCTACTAGAAAATTTGAAAAGAGTCCAATTACTTTTCAGAATTAAGCCCAATTTATTTAATTCTTGCTCAACCAAAACTCTAAATTTATGCAATTGTTTTTTATTATGATAAAACAATACAAAATCATCCATATATCTGATATAATGTTTAACTTTAAGTTGTTCTTTAATAAAATGATCTAAATCTTGCAAATAAAAATTAGCAAACCATTGAGAAGTAAAGTTCCCTATCGGTAAGCCTTTTTCATTAGAATCAACAATTTTATCAAGCAATGAAAGAACTTTTTCATCTTTAATAATTGTTCTGAATTTTTGTTTTAATATCTTGTTATTAACGCTGGGATAATATTTTCTGATATCAAGTTTTAAACAATATTTTGTGTTTTTGCGGTCAGTTACAAGCACTTTATCCAAATATTTAATTCCATGCTTTGCTCCGCGGAATTTTATTGAAGCACAAGTATAATAATACATACTTTTCATAAAAATATTTTCAAGTTGAAGCATTAAAGCCCATTGTATAATTTGATCCGGATAAAACTTTGGTATGGCGATTTCTCTGATTTTGGTGCTTGATTTATCAACAATATTTTTTATATTATATGGACTAGGTGTGTAAGACTCATTTTTAAGCATTTGTTGAATTTGTTTTGCATAAAACTCTTTTTTCTCTAAAACTTTTTGAACACTTTTTCGTTTTCTTTTGCCTTTTGATGCCTTGTTTATGGCTAGCAGAATGTTATCAAGTTCACACACTTTATCAAAAATGAAACCTTTACGTTTCATTGAAATTTCTCCTTATGTTCCCCTATCGACTTTTCAACGAAATTATTACTAGGTCAATCCGCTCGGGTAATTTTTAGCAAGCGCTAAGGAAAACATCTCACATATTTTAATAAGGAGGTCGGCAGCCGATGTTCGCATTAGTATTAGTAAATTCATTGTTACAATTGAAATAGAACGCGCCCGCATTAGTAGTATTGTTATAATTACCGCCACGAAGCACTTTCACGTTCGCCCCGG
>JAQUUD010000042.1:5240-11170 GCA_028694075.1 Clostridia bacterium | reverse complement strand
GTTTCATTTTTTCAATCAAGTGCCTTATATGATTTAATACAATTTGCTTCGAGAATAGGATATGTTGGAAAATTAGATATTCTTGCACTTTATCCGATTATGTTCATTATGTTTTTTCAGTGTGCAATGTTTTTATACTGTTCAAAGGAATGTTATAAGGTAATCTTGAATACAAAAAACGAAGTTCAGCCACTTTTTTTTATAAATATCTTGGCAATTTTGCTTTATTATTTTTTTATTCAAAATCCAGATAATTTATTAACTTATTCAACGAGTTTATTTAATCACTTGGGTGTGATTGTCGAGTATTTATTACCGCTTCTGTTGTTTATCTTTTTTGTTTTTAATAAAAATAAAGAGCAAAATTTGGTTTATAAGAAAAAAATAATAAAAAATTATAAAATTTAAGTTTTGATGAAAATCATAGATATTTTTACTTAATTATCAGTAAAAAGTCGTTTCTAAAACAATTTAAATAAAAAAAGGAGAAAAATGAAAAAATTTTTTAATCTATTGTTTAAAAGACCAATTATTATAGTATTGATTATAATTTTATTATTTTTTTTCCCAGCAGGACTTGCCACTGCGCCTGAGGGTGTTGATTTATTGCACGCAGTTTCAATTGGTATTGATAAAGCAGAAGAGGGGCTTGAGGTTAGTGTTTTGGCCTTTGTGATAACCCCACACGAGCATTATAGTGAAAGTTTTTTTCTTGTTTCTGCCAAGGCCGAAACGCTAACAGAAGCCTTGGATTTGATTGGAATAAACCTTGGAAAAAGATTAATCACAGTGCATACAGGCATTATTGTTATAAGTCAGGAATTTGCAGAAGATGGAGTTTTGGATTCTTTTAATTATTTGTTTCGTTCAAATTCTATAACGAATGACACATTTATTTTATGTACTTCATCAAAAGCCAAAGAAATGTTGCAAAGTGAACAAAAACTTATAATTTCTGCGGGTTCTCGACTGGAAGAACTGGGATTGTTTAATGAAAAATATTTAATTGCATCGGATATTAACTTACAATCATTTTATCGTGGATATTTTAACCCGACAAGATCTTCTGTAATTTCTTTAATTGAACTTAAAGAAGAACCTGAAGCCATTCAATCTTCAATAAGTGGAGAGAGTCAACAAGAAACGCCAACAACAGAGGGAGAGGGCGGGGCGACCAGTGGAGGAGGTTCAGAGCCAGAAAAGCAGAAATACATTCAAAATACGGGGAAGGCAATTATTTTATATGATGGAAAATTAAAAACAATTATGAATGAAGATGAAATGCGTGGAATTAACTGGCTTGGAAGCAATATTCAAAATATTAGTATCAAAGCAGAGAATGTGTCAGATCGAAACTATGAAAATGCAACACTTTTCTATTCTGTGGAAGGCAATGAAGTCAAGAAGAATTCATATTTTAAAAATGGAAAGCCAGTTATGGAGATTACAATAAAAATATTTGTGCGGGCAAGACAAGTTTTAAATGAAGATCTTTGGACTGAAAAGCAAAATATTTCCAGTATAAAAAACTATTTAACGCAGGCAGTTCGAGATAAACTTGAAAACACAATTAAAAAAGAATTGAGCATTGGATTGCAAAAATTAATGGAAAACCAAACTGATGTTATAGATGTTTATAAGACTTTAAATTCCCAAAATCATTTTGTTTTTCAAAAGTGGTTTGATGCTCTTGAAGATAAAAATGACTACTTACGAGAAGTGGATTATAGGGTTACTGTAAGGGTTAAAGCCACAGATTAAAAATTTTAAATTTAATTGCGTCCAACTATCTTATAATATTTTTCATTGGTGTGAGCGATTTAAATAATAAAAATTGTCAATTATCGAATCACTTTTATTTTGAAATGCACAAAATTAACAAATTTATCATAAGTTTTTTATATGGAAGGGTTGCAGTTAAAAAAGTTTTGTTATGGCAAATTGATGGAAATTAAAACAAATCCTTTTTATGCCGAAATTTTGCAAAACTTATATGCGGGTGATAATTGTGAAGTTATTTCTTATCTGCAACTATGTTATCAAAGTTCTTTACTCTTGCCGTTTGAAAGCGAAATTGGAAAAATTTTTGAACAAATCGCAAATGAAGATTCTTTACATATGAAATTATTATCCCATCATATTGTGCTGTTTGGGGGAAATCCAGTTTTTTCTAATTCGCAAGGCATATGGCTAGGTGGCAGAAGCATCAATTATAATAAAAATATAAAATCAATGCTTCTTAGTAATATTGATTTAAAAGAAAATTCGCTAATAAATTATAAAACCGCGAACGCAAAAATCGAAGACAAAAACTTAAAAAAATTATTTAATTCAATTATACTAGATGAAGAAACTCATCTTGCTAAGTTCAAAAAATGCTTAAATGAAATAAACAAATAAATAGATAAAATTTTTAAATTAACTATTTGTTCTCAACTTTGCTAATAAGTTGTTTTTTATTTCTCTTTTTTATTTCTCTTTTTAATCTATTAATTATAATTCTTGTTCCGGTTCATAATGAAGGGTATAAACTTTGGCTTTTTCAATTCCGCATTTTTTAAATCCGCGTAAATAAGTTTCCCGCTTATCCGGCTCTTTGCAAAGTTCTTCTAAAACTTCAATTTTGCCGACAGTTTTAGCATATTTTGGATTATAGATGAGATTATCTAACTTTACTTCATTATTTTGTAAAAGCCAAGCCTCAATAAAAGGGTTAAATTTTGCGCCTAAATTCAGACTTAAATAATTGCTATATGGTAATCTTGGATCAGAAATATTAACCCACAAGGTAGCAAATGTTTTTGAATAATTTGTTTAGAGATCATTATTTTCTAAAGAATAATATGGATAATCAGCGTTAAAACTCAATAAATGTTCATAACGAAATATCTTTTCTTCAATAACGGTTTTTAACGCATTAAAGGCTTTTTTGTTTTCTTCAGTTAATAATTTATTATCTTTAGGGAAACTATTTCTATCAATTTCTAAAAACAATGTTTCATCTGCCGTGTTTAAATGAATTGCAAATTTTAAAGAATTATAAAACCCTTTTATAATAAGTTCCTCAAAACTTAAGCCCAGATATTTTTTACGAAGGTTGGTCGTTTGAAAATTTTCACCAAGTTTTTTCGTTAAAATTTGCTCAAATAAATCTGGTGTTAATGCTTTGATATCATTACAACTTATTGCTTTTTTTGCATAATCCATTGTTTTCTCCTTGACTTAAATTATTAGAAAAATTAATTGATAATAAGATTTAAATTTACTTCTTGATTTAAGTTTTTTTAAATTATATTTTTTATAATTATAATTATAAAATGGAAAACAAAATTTGTCAATATGGCGAATCTTTGTATGATGCAATATAACAAAAAATAAGCGACTTTTAAAGATTGTTTTTTAAAAAAAATTTAAACTTTTAAATATAAGGAAAAGTAATTTAATGATTGTTAAAAAATCGCAAAAAATTTGATATTAAAAGAATTAATATCAAATTTAAGCGTTATGAAACCATCAAATTTCAAGTATTATAAAGTTAATCATCAAATTTTCCAAATCTTATTAAATCAACCATCAAATTTTTAATCAAATATAAGTTATAAATATCAAGGTTTAAGCCCAAAAAATCAAATATTAAAGATTTTGGCAACTATAACGGTCATATCATCTCTTACGCCGTTGTTGTTTTCTATTGCCTTGTTGATGAACTGCTCTGCCAAAATTTGCGGATTAAGCCCTGTTAAATTGTTTATATAATTTGCCATTTCTGTTTCAGTTGCAAAACTTTCTGAAATTCCATCAGTGAAAAGGAAAATCATATCGCCTGCCATTAAAACTTGTTTAGTTATGACGGGTTGCATATCCTGCACAATGCCAAGAGGCAAAGCTCCGCCAACTACGGCATCGGTTGTGTTAATATGTTTTATATAACTGTTTGGTGCACCCATTTTAATAAAGTCGGCTATTCCTTGCCTGACATTAATAACACAAACATCAAGCGCTGAAAAAATTTCTTCTTTATTTAAACTTAAAAGTTTGTTTATACTTGATAAAATAATGTCATTATCAAACCCCGCTTTATAAAAGTTTTCAACAAGCCCAATCGCCAAACTGCTTGTTTTTTCTGCTTTTTCCCCGCTTCCCATTCCGTCGCAAAGCGCAAGCAAATATTTATCATTGTCAATTCGAATAATTGAATAACAATCCCCACTGATTTTTGAGCCGTCTTTTGCACAACTTGTTGTTCCAAACGCCACATCATATTTAGGTGCTGTTTGTAAATTTAACACATTCCACCCCGCTTTATTTGACGGTTCATCACTGGTTATCACCATTTTATTTTTACAAATTTTGCTGACAATGCTTGAAATTTTTGATTTCGCACTGTCTTCCTTTCTGACAACCAAATTAGCGCTTACAACATCAACATTCTGCTCATATATAACTGCGTCTGAACAAATGATGTTGTTATATGAAAGTTCCCCTATTATTGCATTTTCACGATTATAATCTAGAGAAACATTTCGCTTGACCTCTCCCGCCAAATTTTTCATAATTTGCGACACTCCAAAAAGTTGTTCGGCGATTAAAATACGGCTTGCATCTAAATTGTTCATAACCCCAGCATATTGCCGATATTGCGAACAAAGTTGATTGATTATGCCCACCAAATTGCCAACGCGTGAACATCTTGTTGTTAAATATGGCGGGACATCTAAAAGTGAAGTTTTCCCACGTTCCAGTGCAGACGAAATCAATGTTTCAAAAACCCCCATTGTTTCATTTGAACACATTCGATGGCACATATTTTTTTCAGAGCAGTCAATGCAAACTTTTTCTTTGACTTCAGTCATTAAAAAATTTTTTACTTGTTCTTTGCTCATTCCGCCTTTAATCATTGAACGAAACACATAATCCATTTCGCCGAAAACTTCGCTTAAATCATAAAGTCTTCGGCAAAGATTTTCTCTGCTTCTGTTAACGACATTTCTCATTGCCATATTGCTTTGGTTAAGATTGAAAAAGTCTAATATCTTTTCAAGATAAGCACCGGCAACACCAAGGAAAATTATTGAGCCACAAATTACCGGCAAAACTGAAATATAAGAATAAGAATAATATATATTTATGAAAAATCCAAGCGTAATTTCAATTGCAATCAAGGCAATAACAGGAACAAACCGATTGTTTGTTTTAAAAGCAGAAACGATTAACGCCCAAATAACAAACGGAGCAATCAGTTCGCTACTACCTGATGACACTAGCCCGCTTAAACCGATACAACTGCCCACCAAAAGGCAACCGGAAATATTAAAAACATAGGCGGATAATAAAATTGCGATGCTGGCAAATAATTTTATTGTTTCAAATCCATAAATATTTAAATTATAAAGCCCGCACGATAATGCACAAAGCACCACAAGGGCACTAATTATTTCAGTTGCATTCAGTTTATACACCAGTCCCCGCACCAATACAACCTGAAAAATTTGTATGCAAGCAAGCATAAACAAACAACCAATAAAAACAGTTATAATCGGAATTAATATAACCGAGTTGAAATAAATCTGGAAAAACAAATAAGCACTTTGTGACAAAACAAAGTAAATACAAAACAACGGAATTTTAATTTGTTTTTTAAATTTAATATGTATAAAATAAATAATTAAAATAATTGTTGAAGCAAATAAAATGCTAATAATATTCAATACTGATGAATCAGAAATCACACAAGCCAAAATATAAATAGGCACAAGATATTGAATTTTTTGGTTGCACCAAATGAGCGCAAAAAAAAGACCTAAAGAAAAAGGATAAAATAATTCATAAATGCCTGCTTTGGTTAAAATGAAAAATCCTAAAAAAAAGCAAAAATATTTAAAAAGTTCCAAAACAAATTTTCTTGATTTGCTTGATATATTTGGCATAAA
>JAQUUD010000042.1:0-5140 GCA_028694075.1 Clostridia bacterium | reverse complement strand
AAATTAACGAATGTCCTTTCGTTTCGTTGCCTAGTATAAAGTTTGGCAAACCCTGAAAAATTTATTATTTCACCCTTTCTTAATGCGTCCAGCATTAAGGATTCAAAAGCATTTAAAACTCGTTCTATATTATTTTTGGGTAAGTTTGCGTTTTTGGCTAGCAATTTTATTACAGTTTTTTTATTCATTTTTTTAATTCCTTTTTATAATTTAACTTTGATATATCCAAAACCTTAAATAATATAAGTGGCAGTAAATATATCGCCAGTCCGGATATTGCTATTAATGATAATTTTGTCCAATTATTTTGGATAAATACATTAATTAAATAAAAAACAACGGTTAAAATAATAAGTAGCGATGTTGATACTGCAAAGCATTTAAAATCCAAATTGAATTTAATGATTTTTTTAATTCCATAAAGACTTATTCCCGAGGCAACGGCATAAAAAATCAGGTTGGCAAGGGCAACACCGTATATATGCACATTTGGCATTCGAACAAGAACAACTGTTAATATAATTTTTATTGTTGCACTGATTAATAAAATATAAATCGGAATCTTTTCTTTTCCAAGGCTTTGAAAAACTGCAATTGAAATTTGCAAAATGCTAATGAACAAAATTTGAGGAGCAGAAATTCTTAAAAGCGTGGAGGCAATTTGCAAAAGCGAGTCATCAATTTCAGAATATAAAATTTTCATCACTAATGGTGCAAAAACGATGAAAACAAGAATACACGGCAAAATTATTATCCAAAGCATTTTAAAAATATCAAGCAATTTTTCGCGGGCATCTTTTAACCTATTGTCCGTTATTAAATAAGTTAAAGATGGCAACAACGCAAGTGAAACAGAAACAGAAATTATAACAGGGAAATTAATAAGTGAATTAACAAGACCACTTTGCAAGCCATACATAACAGTTGAAAAATGCTCAGTAAAATTTAAATTCAACAAATTGATAACAGCGAAACTGTCAAATGCCATAACAAGCGGGATTATCAAAAAAGAAGTTGTAACGCTGAAATTCATTCCAGCAAAAGGTATTTTTTCTTTATTATTAAATTTTTTCGTTTTAAATAAAAGGTATTTTATTAAAATGTAAATAAAGGCGATAACTTCGGCAATGCTTATGCCCAAAAAAGCACCCACAACACCAAGTTCAACACTTTGCCTTACAAAAAAATATGCAAATGCTAGCCCCAAGGCAACTTTAAAAAGTTGTTCCAAGGTTTGAGAAATTGCCGTCGGCATCATATTTTCATAACCTTGAAAGTATCCACGAAACGGTGCAATCAAACTTGCAAAAATAAGGGCAAAAATCATAATTTTATAGCCCGAACTTGCCAAGGCATTGCCTTGCAACTCAGAAATTTTATCCGAAAAAAAGAAAAAAAATAAAGAAAAAATAAGGCTTAAACTTAAACTATAAATAAGCCCTTTTAAAAAAATATTTCTGATATTTCCAGTTTTTTCGGCACGGGCTTTTGCAATGAGATGTGAAAGAGTTGCATTAACCCCGCTGGAACTAATAATTAATGCCAGAGAAAATAAAGGAAAAATCATTTGGTAAAGCCCGATGCCCTCCGCCCCCAAAATGTTTGAAAGCGGGATACGATAAAATGCCCCCAAAATTTTCCCAATAACGCCAGCGACAATTAAAACGAAAGCACCTTTAAATATCTGATTTTTCATATAGTTATTTTTTGGAATATTTCATTAACTATACAAAAGATTATTTTTTAACGAATAAAAAGTTTAAGAAAGGCATTATTATTATAATTATAATATTTTGAATAAAATTGTGTAACAAATAAATAGTTGACAATTTAAGTCGAATTATATATTATTTAGTTATTATAAGGAACGCATTAGAACAATATGTGAAACTTAGAAGTAAAAAGGAGTCTAATAATGAAATTTAAAGAATTTTTAAAAAATATGGAGTGTATATTTCAATATCTTTAATACTTGTTTCAATGGCTTTAATTAATATTAATAACGAAATCGTTAAAGGATTAGCATCTATATTATTTGTCAGCGGTGTTTCAATAATAATTTACATTGTTATTCTAAATAAAAAAGGAACTAAGCAGAAAGAAGTAATTAAAGTTAGGCAAATAATTCTAAATAAAGAAGAGAAAGAAAAACAAATTGAGCTAGCAAGACAAAAAAATAAAGAAAAACAACAAAATGATTTTAATAAAATGTTAAACACGAAAATGGATTTGAGTAAAAATTTAAAAAATAATGTAATAGGATATAACATAAAGAAGACTTTTTTGAAAGGGATACGATATTATGATTCAAGTCAATATGTAGACAATGGCGAAGTGGTCTTAATCATTCACAATGAAACAAAGGAATTTTTGCTGAGAATGTTGATGTATATTGTGGCATGGATAAAATTGGCAATATAATGAAAAAGTTTGCATTTGATTTACATAGAGAATACGGGGATAATTTTTTATTTCAAGGAGAAATAATTGAGATAGAAAAGAAGAAAGACGAATATGATATTGAAGAGGTGACTGGAATTCAAATAGAGTTTGAAATACCCGTCATAAAGGCAAATCGCAATGCTAACTGAACTAGTAACAATTTATAATTTCAAAAAGTTTTGATTTATAAAACAATAGTAAAACGAAATTTGCCTTATTTATTTAAAATTTTCTCAGCAATTGTTAAAGTGTAATTTTTATGCTGTTTTTCTCTTTCTGTTTTTGCAAAACCATTTTTAAGCCAAAATTTTTCACTCTGTAAATTGTCTTTTACATATCCTAATTCCACTTTTATAAAACCACATTCTTCCAAATACAATAACATTTCTGTAATAATTTTACTTCCTATATGTTGCTTTTGGAAATCTTTGTTAACCATAAATAATCCTATCCAAATGGTGTTGCGAATAGGATAATCAACGATTATATCACATATTGCAACTAAGAAGTTTTTATCATTAAAAAACCCTATAAAATATTTATCTTCAATTGATTTGTTTGGTGGAGTTATTTCTAAACTTTCCACTATTGCTTTATGAGTAACTTTCTCATTCAACTTGTCAAAATATAAAGGGTTGCCTTTTTCTAAATCGTAAATAATATTTACATCTTCTTTTGTCAATTTTCGCACCATAAAATTATTGCTAAATTTTCCTATTTTTTATCATAATAAACCTTTTAAATTTTTTGGAAAATGTGGCTAAATTGTAACCAATACGCAAATTAATAAACAAAAACCCGCGTACCGGAAAATAATCTAATTAATTACTTATTTAACTAATTCATGTTTCGTAAAAACAATTTTCGCATAATTTCGTTACTTTCTTTTAATGAATGAATGCCTGTTTCAAAAACATCTAAAGATTTAGCAAACACTTTCGATTTCCAAATATTAAGAATTC
Organism: Clostridia bacterium; assembly: GCA_028694075.1. Classification (GTDB taxonomy): domain Bacteria; phylum Bacillota; class Clostridia; order Christensenellales; family UBA1242; genus UBA5489. Next base: position 1,736 of record JAQUUD010000042.1, on the reverse strand, counting down.
TTTTTCATAAATTCCATTTATATTATTTCCTTCGACATCAACACATACTCTTATTCGACTTTTTTGATTATGACTAACCTTGAATAATCAAAATTTTAACTTTATTTTATATATACTTATTTACATCTACTTTTTTATTTTGCTGATGCACAGTACCTTTTCTTATCGTGTTTTCCACATCTATCCAATATCTTTGTATCGTCCGACCTTTTTCATCTTTTACCTCATTTTCAAGTTGCCCCAAATTATTTATTATCTGCTTCGAAGAACCCATATTGGTTTTATCGCATATAAGTAAAACTTTTTCAATTCCTAAATCTTTACATTCGACGAGGGACATATAAAGCATTTGCGTCGCAAATCCTTTTCTACGTTCTGTTGGTCTTACACAATCTCCAATATGCCCTGAATACTGTAATAAATAATCGTTTAGTCTATGCCTAATATTAACCATTCCAACAATTTTATTATCGCTATGTCGTACGACAAAATATGTAGAGGCGGGAACCTTCCCTTTCTCAACAGTATCTTCCTTAGAATTTTTAATTACGCGATTCAACCAATATTTATAATTTAAATATCCCTTATCTAGTCCACCTGTTCCATTAATGTTGGATTTATAATCAAGAAATTCTTTAATGAATTCAATTGCATCTTTTTTTCTTTTTAAACTGGGTTTTTCAAAAACTAATTTTTCCATTTATTCTCCTTTTTGCGGTTTGCACGAAACGATTAGGATTTTCTATTTCAACACAATCATATAATAAATATATGTATTTGTCATTTATTAATTTGCCTGTAATTAATAAATCAATCCAATATTCTGTTTCATAACATTCTTATAATGCAATTGCATTTTAGCAAAAAAATCAGGTTTACTGTGAGCATAATTTGCTTCGTGAATGTTTGTACCAATGCTTGTTCCACTGCGAAGTAACTGATTAGTTAAGACACTTTCGTTTTTTATCTCTTTACACACATTTGTATAATGTTAAGTGCAAATTGCTTAGACTTAATTACTAATGGACTGTCCATAAATATCCCCTTGACTTTTTTGATTATACCATAATTATTTCTAAAAAACAAAGCAAGTGAAATAACAAACTTTGTGAAGAATGAATAGTGAAGAATGAATAATGAATAGTGAATTGTGAATAGTTGTGGCATGCAATTTCTATGATCATCCTTTACTCATCATTCGAACTATTTCACTTATCACTGGCATAAGAAAAAGTCTTTTCAAAAGAAAAGACTTTTGTGCATTGCCATTTAGGCGAACTGCCATTCTTAATCCATATCTATTTTTTATAAAAATTTTTTGTACCATAATATAAATCCTTCACATTTTCATTATATCAAAAACTTTTTGGAAGTGTAACGGTTTTGATTAAATATTTTGAATTTTGCGTTTTGATAATTAAGGTGTTTGATTATGCAATGAGCGAGGGTTGCGACAAAAGGGCTTGCACATTTTGGCATAACCGAACGAAGAAGCATAATATCGTGATATTATACAATTTATTTTTATTATGGATAAATTTGCTTTTTAATCAAAAATAATCAAAACTCTAAATTTAATAGTGAAGACATTTTTTTATGAATTTTGTTGTTTACTTTGTAACTTTTGTTAAAATAAAAATGTATATTATCCTTTGTTTTAGGCACTTTTGGGCATAAAAAAAGATTGTTAAAATCTTTGTTTTTAAAAAGACTTTAACAATCACGCTAATGGCGGG
>JAQUUD010000084.1 GCA_028694075.1 Clostridia bacterium | reverse complement strand
CCCGAAACTTGAAGACTTGTTAAATGATGTGAAAGACATATTAATTGAAAATAAGGAAATTTTAGAGGTTGCCAAAGACGAAGATGTTGATAAAATTGTGAACAGCGTTATAAAATTTGCTGATTTGCAAAATAACAGAGAGCGGGATTATATTATGGATTTAGACCGTTTTTCTAAGATTGACGGCAAAACAGGGCCATATATTTTATATTCTTATTTGCGAATTAAAAAATTAATTGATGATTTTGAAAATTTCAGCATAAATAAAATCAACACAATAAGCTATAACGAATCAGAAAGGAAATTAAAACTGCAATTAATCAAACTTGAAATAAATTTTTTAAAATCTTTTAAAGAGAGAAAGCCGAACTTTATTGCGGAATATATTTATGATTTATGTTGTAATTTAAATTCATTTTACGAAATTAATAGATTTAATGATGTTAATAACGAATCAAAACTGGGGTCTTGGTTGTTTGAGATGAAATTGTCGCTTAAAATTTTGAAAGAAATGCTTAAATTATTAGTGATTGACATTCCATCAAAAATGTAAATTTTTTATAAAATGAAATTCAGAAGAAACTAAGTTGAAAAAATTTTTACTTCAAATTTGATTTAATTTAAAACTCCAAATCATACCCATATATACCCAAAAATTTTATATAGAAATATAACCAAACTTTCAATAAAAAAATAAGGCTAATATCTTAAAAAGCCTTATTTTATGTGGTTTTCAATGGTGGGCTGTCGGGGATTCGAACCCCGGACCTTTTGATTGCGCTTCGCCGAAAATCTTTCGGCTTTGATTTTGCTAATCGCAAAATCTGTCGCACTTACGATTTTCGCTCAGCGATACCCCTAAAATTAATTCTAATTTTTGGGGACCCCTTGACTCTTAATCAAGATAAATAAAAAAAGCAGGATTTCATCTCGCTTTATTTCTGGTGGGCTGTCGGGGGTTCGAACCCCGGACCTTTTGATTAAGAGTCAACTGCTCTACCGACTGAGCTAACAACCCAAATATTTATTTTCTCGTTTTGAGTCAAATTATTTAACTTTGTTATTATATCAAATTATGCTTTAAAATTCAAGTGTTTGTTTAAATAAAGATTTTCTATGTTTTTAAATTATGTTGGAATATAGAAGTGATTAACTTGAAAAAGTTGTTATAATATAATAAATATTATGATTTAGTAGTATCTTAGTAAAATAACTTCTGAAATTATATTAAGATAAATTTATAATAAAAAATTTGAATAGTAAGTTGTAGTAGAAAAATATGCCAGCGGGCGGGATTTAAAAATCCCGCCCGCTGGCGTTTTTGCATTGCCCATTAGACCGTTGAATTGTCCGTTAGACCGGTTGCCTTGTCCATTAGACCATTTGCATTGTCCGTTAGACTGGTCGTTTTTGCCCGTTAGACTGTCGCCTTGTCCGTTAAACTGTTGCAATATCGTTAAATTAGCATTCGCCCACTCGCTCTACTTCGCTTCGCTTGCTCGCTTTGCCTGTTAGACTGTTTTATTTGTTTCATTCCCATTTCCAGTTAAGGATTTCGGGCATATCAATGCCGTATTTTCTAACATAAGCATTATGTCTGCTAAGCATTTCGTCCATTTCAGTATTTAAATTCGCAACTTGTTTATTTTGCGGAAGTTTGCTTAAAACTTCTTTAACAATATTAAATCTGTCAACTTTGTTTTGAACTCGAATGTCAAAAGGTGTTGAAACATTGCCTTCTTCCATATAACCATGCACACTGAAATTTCTGTTTTTTCGTGAATAAATCAGCCTATAAATTAAATCAGGATATCCGTGGAAATTAAAAATAACAGGCTTGTTGGTTGTGAACAAGTTGTCAAATTCTTCATCAGTTAAACCGCTTAAATAAGAGTTTGGTGAAGCAAGTTTTAATAATTCAACAACATTAACAAAGCGTATTTTTAATTCAGGCAAATTGTGTTTCAAGATTGAAACCGACGCCATTGTTTCAAGCGTTATAACATCGCCCGCACATGCTAATATTACATCGGGGTTGTCGCTGTCATTCCCAGCCCACTCCCATATACTAAGCCCCTTTTCACAATGAGAAACTGCTTCGCCCATTGAAAGCCACTGCGGAGAAGCGTGCTTTTGAGTTACAATCGCATTAACTTTGTTCTTGCTTTTTAAGCATTTGTTATAAACTGAAAGCAGACAATTAGCGTCTGGTGGAAAATAAATATTTGAAATATCACCCTTTTTAGTAGCCAAATGTCCCAAAAAAGAAGGGTCTTGATGAGAATAACCGTTATGTTCTTGTTGCCATGTATGAGATGCCAAAATCAAATTCACAGATGCAATATCTTTTCGCCAAGGCAATTTTTTGCATGCTTTCAACCATTTTATATGTTGAGAAATCATTGAATTGATTATTGTTGCAAAGGCTTCATAAGTTACAAAAGTCCCGTGTCTTCCACTTAGTAAATAACCCTCAAGCCAGCCTTCACACATATGCTCACTTAAAAACGAGTCCATAATTCGCCCGCC
>JAQUUD010000041.1 GCA_028694075.1 Clostridia bacterium | reverse complement strand
GCTTTGCCAAAAAGTGAAATTGAAAATATAAATTCAAACAATAATATAAAAAATGAAATTTATAATATTAATATTTATAATTCAGAAAAAATTTTCACAGACAATTTGAAAAATAAAAAATCGTTATACGGAAAAATTAATTCAGGATATGTTGATAATTTTAGTAAATATTTCAAGGAAGAATTGCCGGAAAAAGATGAAACTGCATTAAAAAATTCAGTAACTTCGTTGTCAAAATCAAATTATGAACAAGAATATACAAGTTTGAATATTTCACCGAAGACTTTAAAAACCTCGGAACATTTAAGCGAAAAGCCGACAGACATCGGCATAACATATCATAAGGTTTTAGAAATGATTAGTTTTAATGAAATTAATTCGCTTGAAGAGGTTGAAAACTTTTTAATTAAATATTTTCCAAAAGAAAAAAATATTTTAAACAGTCAAAAAATTTTCGAGTCGGTTTGCTGTTTAAAAAAATTTAAATATAATTCCTTACTAAAAGAACAAAAGTTTATGATGTATATTCCGCATAATGAAATTGTTGGAGGCGGAAGCCAAGAAAAAATTTTAATTCAAGGAATTGTTGATTTAATTTTGCTTGGCGAAAAAAACATATTAATTGATTATAAATATTCTTTAAGTATAAATGAAAGAGCGCTAATAGACCGATATAGTTTGCAACTTAAAATATATAAACAAGCAATAGAATCTGCTCTTAATAAAACAATTGATGAAGTGTTTATTTTGCTCATTAACAGCGGACAACTGATTGAAATGAACTGATAATTATTGAAATAGCTGATTTTTATTTAAAATGATGAAATTATCTAATTGGAATTTAATAAATTTAAGTAGTACATTAAAAAATAATAAATAAATAATAAAAAAATAATTAAAAATAAAAAATAATATAAAAATAATTAAAAAAAATTATAAAAATATTAGTTATTTTTAAAATATTGTGTTATAATAATTTCAATACTTAGTAATTTTAAGACTTAAAGGAGAAAAATAGATGATTTTATCTGAAATTCAAAGATTTTTAAATCAAATATTTGTAAGCATAGACTGGGACATTGTATTTTTTGTCGGCATCGGCTTCCAAATTTTATTAACAGTTTTTTTTATAGTTAAATCACATTATGCTTATGAAATGCGTGTGGTTAAAAAACTTGTAAAATTAAATTCGTGGCTTAGCAAATATCAATATATAGACTCTAATAATTTGCTTGAATTTAATGACCTTATGAAAAAAACCCCGAAACTTTTAAGATATTACTGGCATCAGTATATGCTTTATCGTGAAAAAGAGCCTAGTTTTTATATGAGTGCTTATAACTGCATAGAAAAACCATTAAAAACAAGTTCTTTTAAAGCAAATATTAAGAATTACATTCTTATTAGTTATTGCTTTGCAATATTTATGTTTGCTTTTGGAATTATTGGGCTTGGAACAGCCGAATTTGAATATATATATTTGTCAAAAGCAATGCTGACCTCGGTCGTAATTGTTGTCTTGAATGTTATTTTTGTTATGATTTTGCGTGCAAGAGAAAACCGAAACTTAAGTGCACTTTATCAATATTTTCATTATTTTAATAGATTTATGGATAGGGCGGTCACAACAATGCCTCCGTATGTAGACTTTGAAGTATTGTTCACTGCAACAGAAATCAGAAAGGGTATCCCTGTGCTTAATGAATACCTTGAAAAAAGAGCAAGGCAAGAGCAAGAAGAACTTGAAAAAGCCAGACTTTACGCCGTTGAACACGAAACATTTGATTTCTCTGAAGCAGGCTTAAATGGCACTTTGGTTTTGGACAGAGCAATGAAAGAATCCGAAACTTATTTGAATATTAGACAAAGATTGTTGTCTGAAATTGAACAGTTTGATGGCGAAATTGATAGTTTAAAACGAAATTATGAAAATACTCAAAGAGAATATGAGAAAAAGATGCAAGCCAGTAAGGAAAATGTTGGGCGTCTTAGAAAACAACAGGAAGAATCAACCAATAGAATCGAAAGCAACTATATAAAAAAGCAACAATCTGACGAAATTAAAAAACAAGAACAGTTGGAAAAAGATCACGACAGTGCAACTGTCCGTTTCAATCAAGAAATGGAAGTTTTGGTTGCAGAAATTGATACCCGTAAAAAAGATTTAGAAGAAAGACGACAATATGTTGAAGATGCAATGAAAGCCGAATATCAGACGTTCTCTCTTAAAATGTATAAGAGCATTTTTTCTGCTTTGGAAGATAAAACTAATCAAGAAAAACAAATTGTTATCAATATGAAAGATGAAATTGTTGCTCAACTTGAAGAAGCAATGATGCAAATAAGTGAGAAAAACACTGAAATCAATGAACTTAGAAATGTGCTCAAGAAGCATAAAATAAAATATGCGGGTTATGGTGGTTTTGAAAGCCGAAAACTTCAAGCGGAAACAAAGAGATTGAGAGGTGGCAAAAAAGAAGAAATTGACGATGAGTTTAGCAATATTTCGCCGAATTTATTAAATGCTGATCAATCTGAAAATAAGGTTAATAACGCTGGAATATCACAGGCAACTGGGAATGAAAAAAATCTAAACCAAACAAAAGAAAAACAAGCATCAGAAAATCAAATTGTATATGATGAAAATGGCGGATATTTTGATAACGAAGGAAATTATCGCTATAAAAACGGTGCTTATTATGATAAAGAAGGAAATTATCACGACGAAAAGGGTGGCTGGTATGAAGCCGACGGTGTAACTTATCATTCGCCTGTAACAGTTGCAAAAAAAGTTGAAAGCGATACTAATAATGTTGATAGCGGGAAACTAATTTCGACTAATATTGAAAAAAAGAATGACAAAATAAATGAAAATTACAAAAATAAAGAAAATATAACCGAAAATATCAATAATAAAGAAAATGCAACTGAAAACATTAATAAAAATGTTAAAGTCATTGATGACACAAACAAGAACTTAACCAATAATGAAGTTGACAATAAAGTATTGCCGGTTGAAAATATTCATAACGAAAAAGATGAGTTGTTAGAAGATTTTAATATTAATGTTGTAACGCCAAACATTGAAAATAGTGGCAAAAATTTAGAAGATAATTCGGGGAATATTGAACAAACATTGATTCCACATAAGAAACCCGGCAGACCAAGAAAAGAGCATACCGACGAAGTTAAGATTAAACGACCAAGAGGCAGACCAAAAAAAGAGTTGACAGATGACGAAGAACCCAAAGTTAAACGACCAAGGGGTAGACCTAAAAAAGAACAAACAGATGACGAAGAACCGAAAATTAAACGGGGACGAGGCAGACCAAAAAAAGAAGCGTCAAATGAATTACAACTAATAAATCAGCAAATCGCTGATGAGAATTCAAAATTAAAAAAACAACAAGAAGAATTAAAATCTCAACTTGACGAAGCCCTTTCGACTTTCAACGAAGATGAAGAATAGTTAATAATTTGTTCAAAATTTAAATAAAAACTGATTAATTAAAATTTTAATTAATCAGTTTTTTTTGTATCTAATATTCCAATTTAATCAGTTAAAATATTGTAATCAAAAAGTTTATATTTAAAAGTTCTAATTCTGTACAAATTAATAATCGTTGATTATACAATTCCTTATAAAGTAAAAAGGCAATTTTGTGCAAAAGTTTTTGCTTTGCTGGCAACTATCTATCATAAATAAAAGGCGACCATTTTTTATTGGTTGCCGTTATTGAATGCCACTCTATTGTTTGAGTATCTTTATTTTTCTTCCTCAACTTCCAAATTTATGCTAAGTTTAAATTAATGTTTATATTGGATCTCTTTTTAATTTCATCAATTATAGAAACCACTTGCTTTTTGTAAATAAATGTGTTCTTAAACGAAATGATTTTCCTTCAGTATTGACAATTTCTATAACTTCAGCTTTTTTAACATTCTTACTTGAGTTATAAATACTTGGCACGCCTTTTTTTAATAACTCGACAGATTTTATAGCACTATACTCAATTATTATGTACCGTTTATTTTTAATAGCACCATCTCCATTTCCTATCGTTGCGCCCTCATCAATGTTTCCATTTGGATAAAAATCTCTTGGTAATCGCATTGCATTTTTCTCAAAAACAACCTTACTTATTATTGGCATTAATATTATTCCTGCAAAACAAAACAATACTATGCAACAGAGTAATATGCTAAAAGCTATATCTCCTTCTTTTATTTTTGAGATAACACCTGCAATTGCCAAAAAGCTCGATAATAATACAACTATTAATATCGTAAACAATTTTATCCCTAACGGAAAAAATTTTTTAATTTTATCCATAACACTCCCTCATTAAAATAAGCCCCAAAACCAATTCCACACACCTTCAACCGTATCTCCGATAGCGACTACATAATACCGCTACCGCACCAAAAGATTATTTATAATATTTATTAAAAATTTATTTACGGATTTAATTATTTATTTAATCAACATATCTATGCATTTTTTATTTACTGAATTTTCCCATGAAACAATATTGTTTATAAAATCTTGAGCCTTATTTAAATCCAATGCGTTGCAATTATCTTGCCGTAGTTTTCCTTCGGCATCTATCCAAATCCCAGTTTTCTTTTTTTGCGTCGAGCAAATTTTACCCAACTCTTTTTGAATGTTTTCAGGAGAAAAACCGCCTGCATAACCTTGCAATGTGTTTTCAAAAACTGACTGATATGATTGTGCCAATGTTCCTGACCCGTAAGATTGATCATAAAGCACATCGAAATTGTTTGTTTTCTCTCTTAACGATGTAATAAAATTTGCACTTATAGGGCTATAAGGCAGGATAAACTTTACTTTATTACATTTATTTATTAATTTAAGCAATTTCTCAGGTTTTTTTGCTTCGCAAGCGTAACCACTGCCAACAAAATTAATTTGAAGTCTCAAATCCCTCGGAGCATTATTAATTAATTCAATTAAATCCAAGGGTAACACACCATTAATGGCAACAATTTTACTCCATAATTTATTTACGTGCAATGCAGTTTGACCATTGATTGAATTTTCTTTTAAGGTTTGAAATAAATGTGCAATCCAATTATATCTTATTCGACTGTGAGCAGTGCTTTGGTTTGAAACCCCGATGCCAATTTCCGCTCGTGGATTTTTCTTTAAAAACTTTATTATCTCATTGATATCATTAAATTCATTTGCCCCACAACAAGATATTTTTAATATTTTTAAATTATTCATTTGTTTCCTTTTTAAATTTAGCATATGTCAAAATAAAAAGATAACATATCATTGATAAAAAGTCAATTCCATTAAAGAGCAAATTAAAAATTAAAAGTATTGCAGGCTTGATTTAATTTAAAATTTTAATAAATTGATTAAAAAATGTTGAAAAATATATAATAATACTATAAAAGTTATTAAAATATTTGATTAATTACTTTAAAAAGTGTTATCATATAAACATAGATGACTTTATTTTTGATTTGATAGCACGGGATAAATTTTTACAGGAGCAAAATATATGAAAAAAATTAAATATTTAATTGTTGTATTAGCCTGCTTAATTATGCCTTTTATAACTTACGGTTGTGAGCAAGAAACAGAACTTAATTTTAACCAAGAAACAATTCAAATTGTAATGGGGGATAGTTACAATCCGTTTGACAAGTTGGATAATACTAATGAAAATATAGAGCAGTTTGTAACATTTGCTAGTAGCAACAATCAAATTTTTTACATAACGCCAAATAAAATGCTTGTCGGAGTTAATTCTGGCTCTGCAGTTTTATATGTTTATTATAAAAATTTAGAAATTGGAAATTGTTATGTTAATGTTTTGGATAAATATGTCCAATTTGATGCTCCGGTAAATTTAACTTATGATTATCAGACAAAAAATTTAAAATGGTCAAATGTATATGCGCAGTCGGGCGAAAATGTTGTGCTTGCAAGTTCATTTACGGTTGAAATATCCATCAATGATGGCACGGCAACAGAATATACGGCGAGTGGAAATAAATACGGTCCTTTAACAGAAGCAGGTTCTTACAAAGTAAGAGTTAAAACAAATGGTGGCGGAATTTATCTTCCTAGTGATTACCGCAAAAATAATGATGAATATGTTTATACCAATTTTGTTTTAATGGCTCAGCCTATAGATTTAAGTTTTGATGGCGAAACTTCCACATTATCGTGGGATACAAATGGAAATCTCGAAGATACAAAATATAAAGTTTTTGTGAATAGTGTTAATATAACTGGTGACGGAATTCAGGATAATAACATTATTTTGGATATTTCAACAGCAGGAACTTATAATGCTTATGTTGAAGCCGTTGGAAATGCTGGTTCATTTCCTTCAACAAGTGCCGTTTTACAACTTCAAAGATTAGAAGCCCCAGAACTTTCCTTTAATAACGGTATTTTGTCTTGGACAGCAGAAAATAAAGCAAGCGGATATGAACTTGTTTTAAGATGCGGATTGGAGGAATGGACTTATCAAACTCAGGAAAACTCATATGATCTCAGCGGAGTAGTAGCCGGAACATATAGGGTTTATGTTCGGGCTCTTGGCGATGTAGAACTTAATTCTTATGCCGGAGAAGCATCTGAATATCAGTTTAATAAACTTGCCCTTGCGGAACTTGCATTTGATTCGGAAACTGGAGTTTTCAATGTCGCTAATAATAACGGAAAAAACATCGAAATTGTGTTTCAAGATGTTATAAATGGGGCTCAAACCACAAAAACATCAAATGATTATATATTTGACATTTCAGATACAAAAACTTATTTTGTAAAAGCCAGAATTTTGGCGAGTGATGCTTCCATTGAAATAAACGGAAATTTTAGCACATTCTTCACTCTGGCAAGCGATTCAGAACAGCAACTAACAAAAATTAAGAACTTGTCAGTTTTAGAATTGTTTTATAATGAAAGTGCAAGCGAGAGTTATATAGGATTCACTGAAATTGATGAAAATTGCAATTATTCACTTTTATTAAATGATGAAACCGCAGTAGCAGATTTTAGTGAAAACACTTATGATTTGGGCTTGACGGCTGATATTTTTACAACAAGCGGTACTTATAATTTTAAACTTTCAATTAATAAAAATATTCAAAATGGCACCGTTTTCATAGGAAAATTAAGTTTCTTAAATGTTGCTAAATTAACTGCGCCGGTTAGTCTGGGCATAACTGACACTTCAAGTTTTTCAAATGTTAGTGTTGAAGTTAAAGACACTGTGAATTATGATATAGTTAGACAAGTTTCAATTTTAGTAAACGAAGTGAATTCTAATGTTTTGGATTTACAGCAAAGTGTTTTTAATATTGATGCTAAATTGTTGGCAAAAACAAGCCCTGATATTGTGGGCGATATAAAAACCTATTATACTTCGGGCGATTTTAACACATTTGAAATCAGAAGACTTGCAAGCGTCCAAAATTTAAGTTTTGATTATTCTGAAAAAGAGTTTTTATGGAATGATGTTTTAAATGCAGTAAGTTATCAAGTATATTTAGACGGCGTTCAAAGTGGCTTAACCGAAACTACAAATTTTGCTTCCGACTTGGACAAGGCATATATGTTAACCGTTTATGCTTTGCCACAAGGCTGGACTGCTGTTGAAAACGGACAAATTGGCTATATTTTTTCCAAAGGCACAGACCTTAATGTTTATAAATCAGGCTCATTAACAAACCTACAACTTACTAAAGATGAAGTTAATAATAAAGTTATTGCAAACTGGACAGCGCCAACGGGTGTTCCAACAGGTGCAGATGTTTTTTATGATATATATATAAATGATGATTTAATTACAACCGAATCTATAACTGAAAACTCATATAATTTTGACAATTCTCTTTTCGATACACAAGGAAATTATACGATAACAGTTAAAGTTGTTGACAAGAATAATGAATATTTTGAACCAACAAATAATAATATAAATATGATTTTATCAAAACTTGCTCCTGTTTTGCAAATAGAAAAAGTTTTAAATATAATTTCTGCAATAAATTTTGATATAAACAAAATGACCGGAATTATTTTTAACGAAACATTGTCTGAAAATAATTCTTTTGATATAAGCGGTTTGGACAACGGCGATGTTTTGTCATTGCAGGTTATATATGCCGGCATTTTTGATGCAACTGAGGGCGTTTATTGTCTAAACTCAAATGCGTCTACATTTACGATTAAAAAATTAAACACACCAGCAAATTTGGATTTGAATGATGAAATTTTTTCTTGGACAACCTTAGATGACGATTACTCAGGACTTTATAATTTTAAATATTATACAATCATAAATCAAATAAAAAGTTCTGAAATTGCAACCACAAATTTGCAAGCAAGTGTAACCAGTGAAGAAGAATATGCTTTTTATGTTTATGAATCTGCTTTAACCAGCTGGCAAACTTTGAATGCTGGCGAAACAGGCTTGTTAAGTTCAACTGCTGTTTCGTTTAATGTATCAAGGGAAAATAATGTCACTAATTTAATAATGCAGTTAACACTGGAAGAAAATGTTTTAATTACTTGGAACTATTCAAAAATTGAAGACTTGAATGATAATGGAAATTATGCTCCTGAGTTTGTTTTGCAAGTGAAAGTCGGTGAAAATTTAATTGAAGAATACATTTTATCATTAGCAGAAGCATATTCAGTTGAAAATCAAAATTATTTTAAAGTCATAGATTCTTCTGTTTTTGACAGTGAGAGTGACTTTACAATTTCTTTAACTGTGCAAAGTGATATGTCTTTAATTTCTGATGCTAGAGAAATTATAATAACAAAATTAAACGCGGTTAACTTTGTGAAAGTCAATGTTGATACATTAATATTATATAACACTGAAACAAATCAAATTAGTCTTGACGGGGCAGAAAGCGTGATAATATCCGGTGATATTAATGCGACAATTAATGATGTAAATTATGATTTATCCGCAATACAATCTGGGCAGACTTATGTTATAAATGTTTTTGTTTCAGGGATTTTACCTGAGGAAATTTTGAATAATCATTATTTTCTTGGTAGTGAAACCACAACTTTTGTGCTTACAAAAATTGAAAATATAACACCAGTACTTGATGCTGAATCAAACAAAATTGTTTGGGAACAAAGACTAGGCGCTGATTATTATGACATTAAAATTGAAACTTTTGATAGTCAATTCTTTTATATTGAAAATGTTACAGATAATTTTATTAATCTAAGCAACTCTGAACTGATTAGTTACATTCAACAAAGTGGTATTTATAAAATATATGTAAAAGCAGTTGTCCAAGCAAAAACGATTAATTCAAATCCGCTGTTATTACCTGCATTAACTGGCTATGTCGGCAATGATTATTCGGATTTTGTAAATTTGGAGAAATTTAGTCAAGTACAAAATATTCTAATAAGCGCAAATGAAGGCACTCAGCAAGAAGTTACAATAACTTGGGATAATGTTACTGGCGCAGAAACTTATGAAATTTGGTCTGCGGGAACGCCAACTGGAAATGGGCAATTAATAGGAACAGTGCCTGCAAGCATTGGAGCAACATCTTCCTTTGTTTCTTCAACTGATTTTAGTCAAAGCGGAGATTATTTTATTTGGATTAAGGCAAAAGGTGCGGGTTTTGTTGAATCAGACATTTCAAATAAAAAGCAAATCGTAAGATTTGAAGCCATTAACCAGTTTAACATCAGTGCAACATCAATGCTTTCGTGGAATCAATCTGAGCAAACTGCCTCAGGGCTTTTAGATTTCAGTTATTTATTGCAACTTTTGGATTCAAATAGTCAACTAGTTAACGCTTTTGGCGAGGCTGGGCAAATAACAACTAATAGTTACAATTTAAATGCAAATGAATGGCTAAATAATTATGATGGCGGAAATTTTGTGCTTAAAATTTTGGTTCAAGGTAATGGTTCATCTTTAACCGCAAACGGTATCACAACCCTTTCAAGCGGATTTTATTCAATCAATGCTTATAAGTTTGTTGCACCTGAAATCTTGTTAAGCGGAAAGAATTTGACAATAAACAGTGCAGATTTGGCAACTTATTCTGAAAATATTGATTTTTATTTAACAATTAAGAAAAATGGCGTTACTTTGGTTTTAAATGAGTTATATCAAGGAACTTATGAAATTCCAAATAACTGGGAGTCTGGCGATTATGAAATTTCGGCTTATGCCACAGCAAAAACAAACAATAATAATTTACTTAAATCCAAAATTAAAACAGTTATTTTTAATAAATTGCAAGCAGTAAGCGGGCTAGTAGCAGAAGCACAAGATTTAAATGATTTAATGCAAGAAAGCATTGAAATAACTTGGAGCGCAGTGCAAAATGCAACTGTGTATGATATTTTCATAAATGGTGAACTTGTTGAAAGTTTTGAACCAATTACGGTTGAAGAAACTTATAATTTTATTACGGAAGATTATATGCAACAAGCGGGGGCATATGAGGTTCAAGTTCAGGCGAGGGCGGACGGATTTATCAGTTCGGATTTGTCTGAAATGGTTACGGTGATAAGGTTAAATCCGATTGTGAACGTGTATGCGGACTCTCAAGCGAAAGCATATTGGAGCGCGGTGGCGCAGAGCAGTGCGGATTATACTTATACATTATTACTTGTGAATAATTCGGGTGTGGTTGTTGGAACTGTTAACGATATAACCGCACTTCAAAGTGAAGTATTCGTTAACTTTGTTTGGATAAATGAACTTGCGAGCGGAAATTTCAGCATAAGAATAATAGTTAAAGGCAATGGCTCATCTGACAATGTGGCAGAAACCTTGACACTTTCAAGCAGTGGGCTTAATGTTCAAATGTATAAATTCGTTCAGCCGGTAATTTCAGTTATTGATGATGCACTCACAATTACAACAACAGACACTGGTCTTTATTCAAGTCAATTAGAAATCAAATATACAATAAGTATAAACGGCACGCCGGTAGGTGTCGAGCAAGTTTATTTATCGCCGTTTGCGTTACCAATCGACTGGGACGCAGGAACTTTTGCATTCACGGCTTATGTAACAGCGGTGAACGATGTAAATAATTTTGTTAAATCAAATGTGGCAAACCTTTCAGTAAATAAACTTGAAACGGCAACGGGCTTGGAAGCATCTGCAACAACAGTTGACGATTATTCTCAAACAAGCGTGACCTTAAGTTGGGCTGAAGTTACAAACGCAACGAGTTATGCAATTTATATTGACGGACAATTTGCGGTTAATGTTGTGCCAAACATCGTGGCAGGTGTTTGCTCTTTTGCAACTGGAACAATTTTTAGTTTAGCGGGGACATATGAAGTTCAAATTCAGGCGAGGGCGGACGGATTTATCAGTTCGGATTTGTCTGAAATGGTTACGGTGATAAGGTTAAATCCGATTGTGAACGTGTATGCGGACTCTCAAGCGAAAGCATATTGGAGCGCGGTGGCGCA
>JAQUUD010000083.1 GCA_028694075.1 Clostridia bacterium | reverse complement strand
AATGAACAAGATTTTAGGTCTATGGATTTAGCAAGATTTTGGAAAATTTTATTTAAACAGGAAAATTTAACCGATGATAAAAAAGTAGTTGAGATTTGTACGGGTTTGGCGCCAAAAGTTATTTATGCTTTGGCTTTATTGAATTTTAAAGGTCAATATTATTCGTTTGATTTTGATAAAAAAGTTACAATTAAACTTAAATCAATTTTTGGAAATATTAAAACCGGATTTTCAGGTAAATTTATTAGCGATTATAAACAATTTGAAAAAATAAATGGAATTGATTATTTGGTTCTAAATCATGGGGTTGATGATTTATTCTTAGACACTTTTTGTAAATTAAAAAAAATTAGATATTGTGATTATTTGTCTAATGCAAAATCTAAAACATTGTTAAAGATAATTCAGGATAATGATAAAATTTATTTATTGGCGATTAAGGAAATTACAAACATTATTTTGGATTTTTCAAATAATTTAAAGAAAGATGGTTTTTTGATGTTGTCAAATTATCCTCCATTAATTGATATAATGCGTAAGGACAAAGTTCGAATAAAGTTGCTTGAAAAAGTTTTTGATGATGTGATTAAAAATTTGAAAAAATCTGGGTTTGAAAAAAAAACTGTTTCTCAAATCAAAAAAGTTAAATCCAAAGATAATAAATTAAAATACTGGGTAATATTAATTAATAGAGGTGTGAAAAAATGATCATAGCATTGTCTGGAGATACTGGCGCTGGGAAAAGTACTTTATCAAGAATATTAAAACAAAAACTTGATGCAAGAGTTTTAACTGTGGGGTATATTTTAAGGGCTCAAGCAAAAGCCAAAAATATGATTTTTGAAGATTATTTAAGGGAAATTGAATCACTGTATGGTAAATCAGCTCATATGAAAGTATTGGAGAAAGATATCAAATCAAAATTAAAAAAACATTCAACAGTTATTGTAGAAGGAACTTATAAAGTCGAGGATTTAGTTGCTTTGCAACGATTATTTCCTAAAGAAGTAATGTTAAATTTTCATGTTGAATCAGATAGAAAAATTAGGATTAAAAGAATAATGAAAAGAAAAAGTTTGAATCGTTCTGAAGCTATTGATTGGGTGAATATGCAAGATAAAGTTCGAGCTGAGCGGTTTAATATGAATGATGTTGCAGTAATTGCTGGGGATAAAATAATAAATAAAGGACTAACTCGAAAAGAATTGTATGAAGCTTTTGAAAAACAGTATAATAAAAAAATGTTTGTAAAATTGATTGATACATTAAAAAACAGGCGAAGACGATTATGACTCAGCCAAAAGAGATTAAAGAATTAAAAAAATTCTTTAAAGAACAAGAACTTTTTCAGGTTAAAAGTATCTATTTGTATGGTAGTCTTGTTGATGGGTGTGAGACAAAAAAAAGCGATATTGATTTTTTTATAATTTTAAAAAATACTTCTGAACCAATAAAAACAATAAAAAATGTTATTTCTATAATTAAAAAATTTTCAACAACTAGAAATTTTGATTGGGATTTTGTTTTTGAAAGCGAAGTTAAATTGAGGTATTTCAAAAAAAGTAATATGGTGCAGTATTATAATATTTCAAAAAACGGAGTTTGTGTTTTTGGTGATTGTGTTCTTGAAAAAATTGATTTTGAATTTGATAAATATTATGAATCAGTTGTTGGGTTTTCACAGAAGATTAGGCATGAATTACTTAATAAAAAATCAAATAGGTTTTGGGCAAGAAAATTAAGAAGAGATGTTGCATATGGGATTTTGGGTCTTTTGTATTTAGAGGGCAAGACGAAAGTAAATTTTACTAATCTATCTCAAATTGAAAAAAAATATCCGAGTTTGGTTGGTTGTTCAAGTTTAATTAATAAAAAACAAAAATTATCTGTTTTGTGGGGTTATTCGGAAAATTTAAGAGTTATATTAGAACAAATTAGGGGTGTAAAATATGGAAAAAATTAGACAAAATGTTATGGCAATAATTATTCACGAAAATAAGTTATTGTTAGTAAAGCAAAGACGAGCAAATTATTGGAATTTCCCAAAGGGGGGAGTTAAAACTGGTGAAACACAAGAAATTGCTCTTGAGCGAGAAATTTTAGAAGAGACTGGATTAAAAAATTTAAAAGTACTAAAAAAAAGTAAATATAGTTTGTATTATGATTTGCCTAAAGATTTACAACAAGAAACTGGTTTTAAAGGCAAACATTGTTCAATTTTTATTTTGGTTTCGGATAATGGGAATGTAGTAATAGAGGATGAATTATCTGATTATAAATGGGTTAAACAAGAAGATTTTGGCAAATTACTTAATTATGAAAATCTTAAACAATTGGCCGATGATTTAGTTCAAGAAATAAAAGAATTTGGAATAATTATTGATTGACTTTTTTTTTGATTATGTTTTTGAAATATTTTTTTTTTAGTTGTTATCAGCCTGCCCATCTATCATCATTAATCAGTTTCATCGTCAGTTCATCATTTAACAACTATTTTTTGTTTGTTTTATTTTTTCTTTTTTTTGTAATCAATTAAAAAACAT
>JAQUUD010000040.1 GCA_028694075.1 Clostridia bacterium | reverse complement strand
TTGCTTTTGCATTTGGCAACTTTGTTTGCTGTACTATTTGTGCTTCGTAAGCAGGTATTTTATCTTATAAAAAATCCACTCTGTGATTTGGCAAAAAAATTATATATTGCAACAATTCCAACCGTTTTGATTGCCCTTTTGTTTATGGAACTTTTCAAAAGTTCTTTTTCGGGGGCTTTTTTGCCAATTTGTTTTATGCTAACGGCATTTTTTCTGTTATTGGTTGAATTATATGGCACTAAAAAATTCTTCAATCCAATAAAAAAGAAAACGGCATTTTTTATGGGGCTAGCGCAAGGAATTGCAATTTTGCCGGGCATATCAAGAAGCGGTGCAACAATAATAATGGGCTTATTCAGTAAGGGCTCACGAAAGGAAGTTTCGCAGTTTTCATTTTTAATGAGCATTCCAATAATACTGGCATCAATGGCTTATGAAATTTTTTCTTGCATTAACTCAAGCACGCCAATATTTGACACGCCTCTTGTTCCAACCTTAACGGCCTTTGTCTTTTCGTTTTTGGTAGGCATAATTTGTGTTAAATTTATGATAAATATGCTTCAAAAAATTAAATTATATTATTTCTCAATATATCTCATAATAATTTCAATTTTTTCATTATTTTTGTTGTAAACAAAAAAGTTTTCAATTAATAACATTTTAAGAAAAAAATAATAAATAATATTAAAAACAATGATTTCAAAAATCATTAAATTATAAGGTGAGAATTATTCAGTCTTAGGTTTCTGCCCACAATTAATTTATTTGTTTCTTTTAAAATTATAAATTAACAATATCTAGTTTGAGTTTTGCACTTATGCCGGTATAAAGTTTTATCTCAACAGTATATGTACCTGTGCTTTTTATGCTTTCTTTTAAAACAATGTTTCTTTTATCAACTTGTAAATCTTTTTTTTGCAACATTTCAGCAATTTCTTTTGTTGTAACCGCTCCGAATAATTTGCCATTTTCTCCGCACTTGACCGGAAGTGTCACACTTGTTTTCTCTAAAGATTTTTTAAGTGCCAATGCAGAAGTTTTTTCTTCTTGCTTGCGAAATTCTTCTGATGCCTTCTGACTGCTGTTAACATTAATAGCGTCTTTGCTTGCAAACTGTGCCAATTTATTTTTTATTAAATAATTATTAGCATAACCGTCCGCAACATTAACGACATCACCTTTCTTGCCAGTTCCTTTTACATCATTTAATAAAATTATTTTCATAATTACCTCCATATCTTTATTCTATTTCAATTTATACTTTAAGTGTAATGACTTTTATTTTTTTTGTCAAGCAAGAAAAGTTTATATTTTTATTTCAAGATAATTTTATTGAAGCAAGTTTTGTAAGTTTATAAAATTAAATAAAAATTTATATGAGATTATTTATACTTTTAAAAAATTATGTGATCTTAATGCTAAGCAAATTTATACAATAACAACCATAAAAATTGTTCTCTCACTTCTAAATGAGATTTTTTTTGAAATAAAATGAGAGTTAGATCTTTTTAAACTAAATTATTCATTTTTAGACAAAAAATTATTAAAAATGTATGTTTAATTATTTTTAATCACTCCAATAATTATGTTATGCTTTTTTATGTTTCCAATGAGGCTTTAATAAATTTAGAAGCCACTTAGTTAGGAGGTTAAAATTATGGAAAACTATAATGCAGAAAACAAAAAAATTTGTTTATTTATTGCGGATAATGCAGATGATAACAGAGAAGAATTTATTTCTCACTTTAAAACACTTGATAAATATAAAATTGTGGGTCAATCAAAAGATGGAAATGAAACAATGCAATTATTATCTCAAAGTGCAGTTGATGTTTTGGTTATGGATATTGTGCTTTCGGGCATTGATGGATTTGAGTTTTTGGAAAAAGCCAAAAAAGAACTGGGAAATAAATTGCCGAAAATAATTATAACTTCAAGCCTTTCTCATAATGGTTTTATTGAAAAGGCACTCTCGCTAGGGGTTTCATATTTTATGATAAAACCAATTAAAATGCAAAGTTTGGAAAAAAGGATAAATGATATTTTGGGGCTGACTGTAAGTGATCCTTTGCCGGAACAAAACTTTAAAAATATGAAAACAAAAATTATTGAAGAAAAAATTTCAAATGTGTTTATTACAGTTGGAATACCAGCACATATAAAAGGATATCAGTTTTTAAGAGAAGCCATAAAAATGGCAATTGACAAGCCAGACATAATAAACTCAATCACAAAACGCCTTTATCCTTCAATTGCTGATAAGTTTGATACAAGTTCAAGCAAAGTTGAAAGGGCAATAAGGCACGCCATTGAAGTTGCTTGGAATAGAGGTAAGATTGAAAACATTAATAATTTGTTTGGTATAAAAGTTTATAGCCAAAATGAAAAGCCAACAAACGGAGAATTCATTGCTCTTGTGGCGGATAAAATGCTTTTGGATTGTATAGGCGATTAATTTATTTTATGAGTAAATATTCAGCTTAAGTTTATGTTGGATTGGTTTTGCGGAACTTTTCTTAAATTGCAACGCCTGCTGGAATTAGCCCAAATTTGTTTAAATTAAATTCATTTGCCCGAAAAAAATATTTTTTATATTCTATTTTAAAAATTTCAAGCTAAAAAAATAGATGTTTGCATTTAGGTATTTATTAAACGCACGCAAACTCCCGCCGTCTTAAAATTTCAAATTTTAAGACGGCGGGAGTTTGTTATTTTTTGAGTGATTTATAAGTTTTATTTTGCAAAACCATATGATTAATTTTGTAACAAAACTTTTTTATATTAAAAAAATCCTATTTTTAAAATATAAAAAAAAATTATAAAACTTAAGATTGTTTTCTTAAATTATATTTCTTATAAACATT
Source organism: Clostridia bacterium (assembly GCA_028694075.1). GTDB lineage: Bacteria > Bacillota > Clostridia > Christensenellales > UBA1242 > UBA5489. The sequence continues at coordinate 8,751 of JAQUUD010000040.1, read as the reverse complement.
AGTTTTATTAAAAGTTAACTTTTTGCTTTACTTTTTACTTTATTTATAGTAATATAGTAATATGGTAATATAAACTAGTTATAAATAACTTTATTATATATGACTTGATTGAATATATATCTGACAAATCATTTAACAAACAACAAGTAACAAATTTTTGTTTTTTAAAACAAATGAAATAGATTAAAAAACAAAGTTCAAAAAATAAATAATGGGGAGTTTTAAGGTGGAAGAAAAAGAAATAAATTTAGAGCAAGATGAAAGTTTAACCAAAAGTGGCAAGTATGATGAATCTGACATTATGATTTTAAAAGGTTTGGAACCGGTAAGGAAAAGACCAAGCATGTATATTGGTTCAACTGATGAACGCGGACTTATGCACTGTGTTGTTGAAGTTGTGGATAACAGCATTGATGAAGCGCTTGCTGGATATTGTACTGAAATTTTAATTTCAATAAATTCCGACGGTTCTTGCACGGTTTCTGACAATGGGCGAGGCATTCCAACTGGCATAATAAAAGAAGAAGGAAAAAGTGCAGTTGAAGTTGTTTTAACAAAATTGCACGCAGGCGGTAAATTTGGAAGCGAAGGCTATAAAATTTCGGGCGGACTGCACGGCGTTGGTGTTTCTTGTGTTAATGCTTTAAGTGAATGGATGAAAGTTGATGTTTATCAAAACGGTTTTCATTACTTCATTGAATTTAAACGGGGCGATTCCGTTTCTCCGCTTCAAAAACTTGAAAAGGTTGATAAGCGTGGGACAACTGTAACTTTTTATCCTGATAAAGAAATTTTTGAAACCATTGAATTTGATTATGATGCTTTGAAAAATCGCTTCCGTGAAATTGCGTTTTTAAATAAAGGCTTAGTAATTAATTTTGAAGACAAAAGAGAGGAGCATGAAAGAAAAGACCGTTTTGAATTTAAAGGCGGAATAATTGAATTTGTTGATTATCTTAACAGAAATAAAGAAACGCTTTTCCCAAACCCTATTTATTTCAACAAAAAAGTAAACACAAGTGATATTGAAGTTTGTTTTCAGTATAACAATAGTTACACCGAAATGATACACGCTTATGCGAACAATATTAACACGGCAGAGGGCGGAACTCACTTGGTTGGTTTCAAAAATGCTTTAACAAAAGTTGTCAATGATTATGCACAAAAAAATAAAATTGTTAAAGAGAGCGAAAAATTATCTGGCGATGATTGTCGAGAGGGAATCACAGCAATAATAAGCGTTAAACTTTTAAATCCGCAGTTTGAAGGACAAACAAAAACAAAACTTGGAAACAGTGAAATACGCGTGGCAGTTGAAAGGGCGATGCAAGATGGTTTTGGCGGATATTTGGAAGAACACCCAAAGGAAAGCAAGGAACTTATTTTGAAGTGCATTACTGCACAAAGAGCAAGGGAAGCGGCAAGAAATGCCCGTGATTTAACAAGGCGTAAGAGTGTCCTTGAAAACACAACTTTGCCGGGCAAACTTGCCGATTGTTCAGAGCGTGACCCAGAACACTGCGAAATATATATTGTTGAAGGGGATTCCGCAGGTGGAACAGCAAAGCAAGGGCGAGATAGAAGATTCCAAGCAATTTTACCGCTTAGAGGAAAAATCTTGAACGTTGAAAAAGCAAGAATAAATAAAGTATTAGAAAACACAGAAATAAAAAGTATGATAACCGCTTTTGGTGCGGGCATTCACGAAGAATTTAATGAAGAAAAATTAAGATATAACAAAATAATTTGTATGACCGATGCCGATGTGGACGGTTCTCATATCAGAATTTTGCTTTTAACATTTTTCTTCAGGTATATGCGACCATTAATTGAAAAAGGTCATGTTTACATCGCACAGCCTCCGCTTTATAAACTAACTCGTGGGAAAGAAGAACAATATTTTTATAGCGATAAAGATTTGGAACAAAATTTAGAACAATTTGACAAAAAAGGCATCGTTATTCAAAGATATAAAGGTTTGGGAGAAATGACTGCGCATCAACTTTGGGACACAACAATGAATCCCGAAAGAAGAATTTTGTTGCAGGTTGATATGGAAGATGCTGTTGAAGCGGATCAAATTTTTAATCAGTTGATGGGCGAAGAACCAGAACTTAGGCGACAATTTATTGAAGAAAACGCAAAACTAGCCGGCGAATTAGATGTCTGATTAGACATTGATTTAATCTGCAAGCCTTGTTGATGTTATTTAAGTTAAAATATATTAATTAAAAAAATAAATAAGTTACGGAGTGAAATTATGAAAAAGAAGGACGAAGAAAAAAAGAGTTTAGAAAAACTTTTTGAAAATACAATAGTAAAAAAGATTGAAGTGGGCGATGAACTTAAAAAATCGTTTATCTCATATGCAATGGCGGTGAATGTTTCAAGAGCAATCCCTGATGTTCGGGACGGTTTGAAGCCAGTTCATAGGCGTATTTTATTTTCAATGGGTGAACTAAACAATTATAATGATAAACCCTATAAAAAATGTGCCAGAATTGTCGGTGAAGTTATGGGAAAATATCACCCTCACGGCGATTCTTCTGTTTATGATGCACTCGTGCGTTTGGCTCAAGACTTTTCAATCAGAGAACCGCTTGTTGACGGGCACGGAAACTTTGGTTCGATTGATGGGGACAGCCCCGCTGCACAAAGATATACAGAAGCCCGTCTTTCAAAAATAGCGGGCGAAATGCTTAGAGATATTGATAAGGATACGGTAAATTTTTATCCAAATTTTGATGAAACTTTAATGCAACCCAGAGTGCTTCCTGCAAAATTTCCGAATCTTTTGGTTAATGGTGCAGATGGCATCGCTGTTGGTATGGCAACAAACATTCCTCCGCATAATCTTGTTGAAGTAATAAACGGCGTTCAAGCATTAATCGATAATCCTGAAATTGAAATTGATGACCTTATAAAATTAATTCCAGCGCCTGATTATCCGACCGGCGGAATAATAATGGGCAGAACTTCGGTTAAGCACGCTTATAAAACCGGAAGAGGTGGAATAATTCTTCGTGGTAAAGCCGAAATTGAAGAAGAAGGTAACCGCCATAGGATTATTATCACAGAACTTCCTTATCAAGTTAACAAGGCAAGATTTATTATGAATATGGCAGATCTTGTTAAAAACAAAAAAATCGAGGGTATTTTAGATATCCGTGAAGAATCTGACCGTGATGGTATGCGTGTTGTTGTTGAAATCAAAAAAGATGCAAACGCGCAGGTTGTTTTAAATATGTTATATAAGCACACTCAACTTCAAACCAGCGACGGAATTATTTTGCTGGCTCTTGTTAACGGCGAGCCGAAAATAATCAATCTTAAAGAAATTTTATATTATTATTTGGAACACCAAAAAGAAGTTTTAATAAGAAAAACGCAGTTTAATTTACGTAAAGCAGAAGAGCGTGAGCATATTGTTCGCGGGCTTGTGATTGCAGTTAGTAATATTGATGAAGTTGTTAAAATAATAAAAAATTCCAAAGATAGAGCGGACGCTTTGCAACAATTAATGTCAAAATTTTATTTAAGTGAAAAACAAGCAAATGCAATTCTTGAATTAAAACTTGCAAAACTTACAGGATTGGAAGTTGGCAAGCTTAATGATGAATTAATCGAACTTGAAAAATTGGTTGCAGAATTGAAAGGTATTTTGGCAGACAATTCAAAAATTTTAAAAATAATCAGAGATGATCTTGAGCAAATAAAAATGAATTATGGCAATCCACGAAAAACTGTCATTTCAACTGATTTGGGCGGAATTGAAATGGAAGACTTAATTAAGGAAGAAGATGTTGTTGTTTCGCTTACGCACAAAGGTTATATTAAGCGAATAACAATGGACGAATATAAAGCGCAAAAACGAGGCGGAGTTGGCATAACCGCACACAAAGCCAAAGAAGAAGATTTTGTTGAAAATATTTATATAACAAGCACGCATTCAAATTTACTTATGTTTTCAAATCAAGGAAAAGTTTATAGAATTAAGGCTTATGAAATTCCTGAGGCTTCAAGACAAGCTAAGGGTAGGGCAATGATTAATCTGCTTCAACTTTCAGCCGAAGAAAAAATTTCGGCAATTATTCCCGTTGATAAAGAGTTGAAAGATGGTTTTCTAATTATGGCAACGAAAGACGGTCTTATTAAAAAGACATTGCTTTCAGAATATGAAAATATTCGCCAAAACGGTAAAATTGCAATAAAACTAAATGAAAACGATGAACTTATTGGCGTGGGTTTCACGAAAGAAAATGATGAGATTATAATTGCGTCCAGTGCGGGCAGATGTGTTAGATTTAATGAAAAACAAGTGCGCAGTGTTGGAAGAACATCGCTTGGCGTTAAAAGTATGAATATTACGAAAAATGAAAGCATTATTGCAATGGAAGTTGTAAGACCAGGAAATCAAATTATAACAATATCTGAAAATGGTTTCGGCAAAAAAACTCCTGTTTCAGAATTTAGATTAACTGCAAGAGGGGCAAAGGGCGTTAAAGCCGGCAATTTCAATGAAAAAACTGGAAAGATGATAAGTCTTGTTCAAGCAGAAGAAAACGAAGATGATGACTTGATGCTGATTGCAGATAATGGAATTATGATAAGAGTGCCAATCAAGCAAATCAGTTTGGTTGGAAGAGTGAGTCAGGGCGTTAAAGTTATGAGGCTAAAAGATAATGCCAAACTGATAAGTGTTGCAATAGTGTCAAACGATAAGGGCGAGGATATTGAGTTGGTCGAATCCGAAGTGCCAAATAATGGCGAAGTTATTGAAACAGCCGAATCTGAATAAATTTAGTTGAATAATTTTTAAATAAATAAAATTGATAATTTAGTTAAAAATTTACAATATAATAATTATTTTAAATATAAAAATTATTTGGAATCAAATAAGTGAACTAAATAAATAAACTTGATAATATGTTAATGTTATTAAAAAGAATAAAAAAAATATATTGCTTATATTTGATTAAATTGTTTAGAATTAAAACCGCCGACGGAAGTCCGGTGCATTTGCACCGGTGCAAAAGAATTTTGCATTAAATTTTATGACTTTGTCATAAAATTTAACTTCCGTCGGCGGTTTTTATTTTTTTATTTGATACACTTAGACAAGGCAATGAAATGGTTTTTATTTCTAATTCAAAATATTCAAACGAGGCATTGCAATGGCTGACATTGAAATATTCCCATCAGAAACAAAGGTTGAATTTCACTTTAAAAGAGTTGCAATTTAACATAACTTTTTGAATTCAAAATTATTAAAATTTAATTATTATTACATTTGTCAAGACTTAGCAAATTATAAAAAAATTTGTCAAATCGGTTTAAACTATTAAGTATTATTTGACAAATTCTTTATAAAAAATAATATTTATTATAAAAAGAATAGCGATACTGCAAGCATAATTTGTGCTGAATAATAAAAGGCAAGATTATAGTAATAAAGTTGTTTGCTGTTTTGATTTTCACCAAAATAAATTCTCATTAAAACAATATCAGAAGCATAGAAAAGCAAAAATCCTAATGCAATCACAACTGAATAAATAGATATTGGCAATGAGATAAACGCATATAAGCCTTGGCAAACAACAATAGAAATGAACAATGAATAAAATGCAATGCCTGCTGACATTTTGCCGTAATTAATTTTCATTACAATTCTATTGAACAGGTAAAAGAAAAGAGCAAAAGGAACAGCAATCAAAAGTGACCACCAAACCCAGCCAAAAAGCAAAATCATTCCAATATAATAAGCAATATGTGCAACAGCAAAGAAAAGTCCGCCGGATAATATCAACTTACTTTTATTTTCTTTTAGCTCTGGAAAATCAGGCAAACCTAAAACAACATCTCCAAAACAACTTGCAACAAAGCCAAGCAAGAAAATAAATGTGCCTAAAACGAACATATTTATGAAACAAGCATAAATAGCCAATCCCGTAAACATAAAACTTGAAATTGCTTTTAGCATCAGCGGTTTGGAACTGGTTTGCCCGTCCGATTTAAAAACATAAAAGGCACTCATCATAACGGTTAAAATAAGCAAAACATAAAAAATACTAACTTCCATTTTTTCTCCTTTTTAATAATTAAATTTAATATGCTAATAATATTTTACATTTTTTAACATAAAAAGTCTAATGTTTTTTAATTTTTTAGTTTATTAGGATATTAATTAAGTATTATGTTTTTACATCATTTTTATACATAAGAGAATTTTATCAAATAATTTAAAAAGTAATTAAAATTTAATTAATTTTATAAAAACATTAAAAACAATCAAAAAAATATTTTTAAGCGTAAATCAAAAAAATAATATTTTGCTTGTTTTTTAAATAACAAAACACACAAATTTCTAAATTTATAAATAATTATTATAAGATTAAAAACCCAATGCCACAAAAAAATTTAATATCTAAAATGAAATTTAATAATATTATAAAAATTGGTTATTTATTCGCATTTATAATTTCATTTATTTTCAGTTGGCTTCTGTTTCCGAATTGGTATCTTGTTCTAATAAAGTGGTATCTTCATCAAATTGACTTAAGTCAGTTCCGTTTAAAGTTGCAACATTTTTTAATTTTCTTTGAATTGTTTGAGATTTCTTTGTTGCAAATTCAATCGTGTTTGAGGCTTCGGCTAGTTTCTTTTGAGTTTTTGACAAAAGTTCAACGAATTTGCCAAATTCTTGTTTAAAAACGCCAAGCAGTTGCCAAATTTCAGATGAACGCTTTTCAATTGAAAGAGTTTTAAACCCAAGTTGCAAACTGTTCAGCAATGCGGTTAAAGTTGTTGGTCCGCAAACCACAACCTTATATTCTCTTTGTAAAAATTCTGCAAGCCCGCTTCGTCTTAAAACTTCGGCATATAAGCCTTCAGTTGCCAAATACATAATGGCAAAGTCCGTTGTTTTTGGCAAGATTATGTATTTTTCTTTTATTTTTTTTGCTTCATCTTTAATATGTTTTTCCAAGTGTTTAAGTGCGGTTTCGATTTCTTTCAAATCGCCAAGTTCAGAGGCATCAACCAGCCTTTGATAATCTTCTATCGGAAATTTTGCATCAATTGGCAAATAAATTTGCTCGTTATTTTTGCCCGGCAAAACTACGGCAAAATCAACTCTTTCGCCATTGTTTCTTATGTCCATTTGTTCAAAGTATTGTTCTTTAACTAATATTTGTTCTAATAAATTGCCAAGTTGGATTTCGCCCCAAGTTCCTCTGGTTTTAATATTTGTAAGAACTTTTTTCAGGTCGCCAACCCCGCTAGCCAAAGTTTTCATTTCGCCCAAGCCTTCATAAACAGATTGTAATCTTTGGTTTATTGTGTTAAAAGACTCGCTTAACCTGCGTTCCAAACTTACATTAAGTTTTTCATCAACAGTCTGTCGCATTTGGTCTAATTTTTTTTCATTATCTGCCTGCAATTTCGTTAAGCCTTTATCCAAAACATCAGTCGCCCTGTTTAAACGGTCTTCATTGCTTTTTAAAATATTTTCTAGTCGGGCTTGAATGATTGTGAATTCCTGCTTTTGCAAAAAAGCATTTTGCGTGATTTGGTTGGTTATGCTGTCATTATAAGTTTTTATTGCATTTAAAATCATTTGATTAATTTGCTTAAAAAGTTCCGCTTGATTTTCAAAACTATTTTTGATTTCGGTTGGATTGCCACTATTTTTTAAATCATTTTTTTTATAAATCTTAATAACAAAAATAATATTTAACAACAGCACAATGCCAAGTAAGCAACTAATAATTATCATTTCTAATGTCATTTTCAATTTCCTTTAACAGTGCTGTTTTTTCGTTTTTAACTAAACCGTCAAAAACCTTAATAAGTGTGTTGTAAAGCATTGCATCATATTTTTTTGGAGATAATCTTGGAATAAATTTTTTTAAATCTTCCTTGTCCACATTTAATTCTTTCAAACTTATAGGCAATTTGTGTTTAATGATATAATCGTAAAAAAATTTGTATTTAGCATAAAGCAACTTATTTTTCGGTATAAGAATTTCGCTTATTTTGTTGAAATAATTAAAATATTTATAAAAATATTTTTTGTTGTTAAGTTTATTCAAAGCATCATAATATCCGCACACAATCAAATTATAATTTTTGATTGAAGCCGGAGGCAAACAAAAACCCTTTTCGCCCAAAAAGTCATTTATGAAATATTCCACGCAAGGCGGATTTACGGTGTCAATAATGTCAATTAGTAAACCAATAAAAGCATTTTGACAGCCAACCTTTTTGCTCATACATAACCGCACTTTGCTTACAGACACAAAATGTGAGTTCCAAAGCCTGAGTTCATTATAATAATTCAATCCTTTTATGTATGCATTTTTTTTTGAAATTTCATAACGATTAGGCGAGTTTAAAATTGCAGTTAATTCAATAAATTTTCTTGAACCGGAAATAAAATTAATTTGATGAGCCATTTTTTTTGCTATCATTAAGGTTGAATGGTCAATTTTAAAATCCAATTCACAAGCAAATCTTATCATTCTTAAAATCCTAAGTCCGTCGTGAGCAAACACATATGAAGGAGTTTCAACCGAGCGAACAATTTTGTTTTTAATATCTAAAACACCAGAATATACATCGATCAATTCCTTTTTTAAAACATCATAATAAATGGCATTCATTGTAAAATCGCGTCTTTGTGCATCTTGACGCAAGTCTTCAATAAAATCAACGCTTTGTGGTCTGTGATAACCACCGAGCGCATAATTATCT
>JAQUUD010000039.1 GCA_028694075.1 Clostridia bacterium | reverse complement strand
GACAAGTTTCGCAAGTTTTTTTATATCTAATTCTTTCGCCCGTTTTTTTATATAATGTATTAAAACTTATATCATTATTTTTTACACAAGCGTGTAACGTAATTGGAATATATACAACGCCGAAAGCAATTGTCGTTTTAAAAGACTGTGCCATTATTCACCTCTATAGAAAGTATGTACAATAATGACATTTTCATTCTAATATCGAATTCAATAGCAATTTACTTTTTACTGAATTGATACGACTATTTGATTATTTAAATTTAGAAAAGTAATTTATTTTATTAAACAAAAAAATGGCAATTTTCATTCACATTTAACATTAAAATGAAAATTCCATTATTTAAAGTTGTTTTTTTATTAAAATTTTTTAACCAATACTAACATACTCGATTTGAGTCGTTAAATTGCTTGACAAATAAAATTCATTGTCCACCGCTTCAACTTTTACTGAAAGGCTATATTCGCCCGCTGGTAAAAAATCAAGTTCAAAGTATCCATAAACTGTTCCACTGTTGTCATCAGAAACAATAGTAAATTCCTCGTTATATAAAAATGTCCCTTCATCATCAGCACCATAACATAACAAGAAATTTAAAGATACATCTTCAATAAAATGGTCCATCAAATTAAATTCCAACCTGTTTTCATTAGAATTTAAACTTAAAAGTGGAGTTAAAATTTTTGTTTTTTTCAAATATGTGATGCTTTCACAATAATCACTGGTTGCCGGTTCAGCCAAACCAATAATCTTGCAAGAAATTGCATATTCTCCAACAATATTTATGAGATCCGAAACATTTAAAGCATTTGTTGGGCTATTAATACCTTGTGGCTCGCCTTCATTATATGAAATAAGAAATTGATAATTCACTGCTCTATCGTTTTTGTCAACCTGCACATAAATTTCGCCATTAGACAGCGAATAAACTTGCAAGCCAGACGGGGTTTGAATTTTTGCATTAATTGTAATTGTATGAAAAATTCCCAGCACCATAGAAGACGCCAAAATGAAACCAGCCAAAAACACAGCCCAAAATTTTCGATTTTTTAAAAGAGGCTTTTTCGGCTCTTCATCAAAAACATTAAGTTTTTTTGGTTTTTCCTCAAAAACATTAGGCTCATACTCAGGTTTTTTCGGGAAACTTGACACAGGTTTTTTTGATAAATCCGGCTTTTTCGGTAAATTTGGCTTGCTTTTTAAATCTGTTTTTTCAGGGAAACTTGAATTACTCTTCAAATCTGATTTTTCAATTAAATTTGGTTTACTTGATGCCTCAGGCAAATTCGGTTTTTTAGATAAATCTGGCTTTTTCGGCAAATTTGGCTTACTTATCAAATTTGATTTTTCAATTAAATTCGGGTTTTTCGGCAAATTCGGTTTGGGATTACTCAAAAAATCAGGTCTTTTTGGCAAACCAGTTACATTCTGAAAATCAGGTCTTTTCGGCAAACCAGATTTATTCGAAGCCTCCGGTCTTTTTGGCAAGTTTGACTGAAGATTTTTTTGATTATTATTTTGATTAAAGTTTTCCACAAATAAATAGTACCATTTCCAAAAATTAAAGTCAAACAATTTTCGGTCAAAAAAACTTTAAAAAAATCAATTTTTCAAAGTATTAAATAAAACATATAAGTTTTATTTCAATTAAAAGTTTATGCTTATGTTAAAAATTAATACTAAAATGAGATTAATTCAATTCTCTGAAAATGTTTTGACCTTTTGTTTTTAATAAAAAAGCAAATGTTATGCCAATAAGCAGTAATACAAATGTGCAAAGTGCTACATAAATATAAATGTTTAACATACTTAATAAATAAGCATAAACTAAAGCGAAAACTCCGACTAACACCATACCTAAAAATATTGTTATCATAACACTTAAAGATTGCTTAACCACTTCGGTTTCTGTTGTATAATTTAATTTCGGGAACCATAAATTAACCATTAAAGAAACTGTGCTCAAAGAGCAAAGCATAATGAGCGGAACTAAAAAGATACTTAAAATTGCAATTAAATGAAGTTGCAGAGCAATCAACGCAGGCAAAATACATAAAAATCCAATGATAAGGAAAGGCAAAACAACAACAATATTTAAAAGAATTTTGCTAATAAAAATTTGACTTGTTTTAAGCGGAAGGCTTTTTTTAACATATAAAGCCTTGCCTTCCAGTGAAATGCTTGAATTGCTTGTTATTGAAAGCCCGCACATAAAACAATATGCTAGCAGAACAATTATATAAATGATTTCGCCAGTCAATCCTGCTATTATTGCCGGATTGCTGAAATAAAGAATCGTGCCGGCAACTGACGCTATAACAAGCATTATCATACCGAACAAAGTGTTAAAAACATAAATATTATTATTAAAATAATTTTTTATTTCTATGTGAAGCAATGATTGCATAACGCTTTTTTGTTTGAAATTAAGTTTGCCTTTTTTATATGCAACTTTTTTGTTGTTAAGCCTTTTATTGATTTTACTGTGAAAAGATGCGAGTAGCCACATTGTGAGAGCAAAACACAGCACGCAGGATAATATAAACAAGATGAACCAAATTATACTTCCATAAGCAAGCGCATTGAAAAGCAAAATGCTTGTTGGCATTAAAATATACAATACAACCGGAATCTCACCCAAAGAAAAAATGTTGGCAAGTTCAGTTTGAACAAGATACATCACAACCATCAATCCAAAGAAAAAAATAAATAACATTATAAGATTTAGCGAATTTGAACTTCTTAATTTTGATGTTAAATAATTTATTAAGAATGCAATAGTTGAACAAATTAGAAGCGTAAAAAATGGAATGAAGATATATCCTAAAATCAAAAATATTACGCTTGAAACTGTAACCGAGCCGTAAATAAACCAAATAATAACCGCCGGCAATAAAATAACTGATTGATAAATATAAGTGAAAAATAAAATTGATAAAAATTTGCTAACAACGATTTCAAGCGGTTTTAAAGGTAAACTGGTTACAAGTTCAAAATCCTCATGCTTAAAAAAATTACCTTGAATTTCATAAGTTATAATTAAAAACATAATCAGGTTTGTAAAAAGCAAGCCAATCAGCAAAATATAATCCTGCATATTAACAGCTTTTAATATATCCATTTGGATAATATATTGCATTGAAATTGAAAACATAATATATGCCAAAATAATTATTAAAAAAGCAACTCCCGCACGGGACGAACTTTTTTTCTTTTTACTTACGATACTTGAATAATTAGAAAAAATTTGCTTTATATAAATTTTGCTTAAATTTTTTATGTTAGTCATTTTGTGCCAACTCCAAGAATAAACTTTCAAGAGATTTATCGCCCTTAACCTCGTCTATTGTGCCGAATTTTATTAGTTGCCCCTTGTTTATTATTGCAACATGTGTTGCAAGTTTTTCAGCAACTTCCAAAACGTGCGTGGAATAAAAAACTGCTCCGCCGTCTTTTATAAGTTCTTTTAATATTTTTTTAAAATCAAAACTAGATTTTGGATCTAGTCCGGTGAAAGGTTCATCTAAGAGTAACAGTTTCGGGCTATGCACAAGTGCTGAAATTAGTGCAAGTTTTTGTTTCATTCCGTGAGAATATGTTTTAATCGGCTCGTGCAAATTATTATTTATTTTAAATAATGTTGAATATTTGTTGATTAAACCTTCACGGGTTTGTTTGTCAACACCAAAAGTATCGGCAATAAAGTTTAAAAATTCATAACCTTTTAAATGCTCATAAAGGTCAGGATTATCCGGCAGATATGCAAGCAATTTTTTTGCCTTTAACGGCTCTTTTGAAACATTTATCCCGCCGATTAATATTTCGCCGAAATTATAATCAATAATACCGCTTACAGCCTTTAATGTTGTGGTTTTGCCCGCACCGTTAGGACCAATGAACGCTACAATCTGCCCAGACTCAACATTCAAAGTCAAATTATCGACAGCCATTTTTTTGCCGTCATAAGATTTGGAAAAATTTTTTATAGATAACACAATAAACTCCTATAAATTATATATAAATATATCAAAATAATATCACAAAGTAAACAAAAAATTGCAAAAATTAAGTATATTTTTGAGTTATTTAATTTTTTATTGCACTTTTTAAATACTTTTTGTTATATCTTTATTTTCACATTTTTTCTTTTCTATCTCTTTAAAAGCCACATTTAATGCGTCGGAAGCATCACAAACAATGTCAGGCGCTGTGCGATAAAAATTTTCATAATCAATTTCGCCTAAATCATTTATTGGTGCATCAATTGGATAGTTGATTTCAATTCCTTTTATAATAGCAGGCAAATATCCGCTCAAATATTTGCCATTATATTCACTTTTTGTTATTTGTATTTTAAAAGGATTCATTCCGAATCCTTCGCCCCTTGTCGGCTGTCCGATTAATGTTGCAAAACCACTTGTTTTGCAAAACCTGACAAAAGAATCAGTTGTGGAAAAACATTTTTCATCAATCAGCACATATCTGTTATATTCCTTTGAATCCGAAAAGCCACTAAATATAGAATCACGAATTTCATTTTCATCAGTTAACAAATTTCTTGATTTTCTTGCGTTTTTGAAATCTTTGGAAAAGAAAATTTGAAAATAGCCAATGTATTGATCAGCTCCACCGCCATTTCCTCTCAAATCGAAAATTATATTATCCACTTGCTTGTCGTGTAAAATCTCACGCAGTTCATCAAAAACTGCCTTATCGCGTTTATAATTGCTTTTATGAAAACTTTTTATTTTTAAAATAAGTGTGTCGCCCGAAAACTTGTATTCAACATTTTGCCCGTCATTAATTTTACTTAAAAATTCTTCTGTATTTTTTCCATCAACTGCGTGTGGAATTAAATAAATATGTCCGCATTTTATTTTTGACATTAGGTTTTCTTTAATGAAATCCACGAAAATATCATCAGTCAAATTTTCGGTAGCTTTTAATTTATTTATTAATTCATTAAAATAAATTTCGTTAAAAATTTTATTGCTGGTATATTTTAAGTAATGCCTTTGACTTTTTATTAATAAATTATAAATATATTTAAATTTTTCAATGTAGCCAGATTTGGAATTATAATCATCTTGAAGTTGCTTTTCCAATTCTTTCCGTTTTCTTTTTATATCTTTCAAATCGTTCATAATGCTCCTCTAAAAAACGGATAGACTTTCTCTTAATTAATGGAGCAGGTGAAGGGAATCGGACCCTCGCAACCAGCTTGGGAAGCTGGCACTCTGCCATTGAGTTACACCTGCATATTTTTTTATGTTAATTAATTCGGGTTTAATCACATTATATTTAAGTTTTCAGAAATAAACATAAACTAGTTTACAACATTTAAGTAAAAATTTCAAGTGCTTTGCTGTTTTAGTTTTTGCTATCAAAATTTAAATATTTTTTTAACTATTATTATCTGCGAAAATTTTGGTGTATTTGTATTTCTTAAAGGTTTAGATTATTTCGCTACACTTTTATTGCATCTTTCGGCTTTGCCAAAAGACCCAAGAGGGCAAGAATAAGCAAAAAATTTGCTTATTCTTGCCCTCTCGGAGAATTGTTTTAAAACAATTCTTAATTCGCCGGTAAAGTTAGATTTTTATAAAACTTTTTGAACCATACGATTTTTTGTGCTATTAGATAACAACAGATCACTTTGAATTTAAAATTTATTTTGAATTATAAATTCATCACTGAGTCAAATTTTTTGATTTGCAAAATAAGAAATTCGAATTTTACATTAAAATTTCATTGAACTTATTTTTTCATCTCAATGTCCTTCTTCCTCTTCGGCGATTTCTTTTGTTTTATGTATTGTTCCAAACGGGTGTTCTGGCGGTGCATAAATTGTATATAATTTAAGCGGTCTGTTGCCCACATTGATAATATTATGCCAAGTGCCTGCCGGGACCATCACAGCATAATCACGATCAACTCGTTTTTGCAAAGTTAAGTTGTCTTTGCTTGGTCCCAATTTAACAAGCCCATATCCGCTTACAATTCTTATAAACTGGTCAACATCGTGATGCACTTCAAGCCCAATATCCCCGCCAACTTTTATGCTCATAAGTGAAACTTGCAAATGCTCGCCTGTCCATAAAATAGTTCGATAATTTGGATTTATTTCTGAAACTCTTTCAATATTTACAACCAAAGGTTCCGGACCATAATCACGCAATTGTGTTTCTTTTCTCTCCATAAATTTTCTCCTTTTATTTATCTTTACTATATATGTTTTTAATTAAGTTTATGTGAGATTTAAAACTCAACTTTGGTTTCCGCGAAAACTATTTTAAATTAAATATTTAAAAACAAAATAAATGAATACCAAATACAATTAGTAATTTAAGCAAAAACGCCCGCTTATTTTGCAAGCGCGCGTTTTGTTTTTATATAAACTATAAAATATAATTTCTTTATTTATACAAATTAAGTCGATTGACAATGTTAAATTGTCATTTTAATAAAAATAACAAAAATTAAAAATCTTTTCAAATTATGTCATTAAATTTTTTTAATTTGCAGGGAAATACTTATATTCACTAATTTATTTATGTTAAAACTTTTAATTTCACTGGCTTGCACATCAAAATGTCGGCTTTTGATTCAAAACTATGTTTTGCCAAACATTTAATTCTGATTATTTCATTTGATCCTGCAATTTTGCTTCCGTTGAACAATGCTCAATAGCGTCCATGATCAAAGTTACTTCTTTTCTATCGGAGTCTTTCTGTTTTTCCGTTAAATTATTGTAATGTGTTTGTTTTTCATTTTCCCATAATTGAACCTTTTCATAAGGAATTATATATGTTCCATCTTTTATTTCGCAACAACTTAACATATACCCTGCCCATCTATTAATTCTATTATGTTCAATTAGTTCTAATTTGCTTAATAATTCTAAATCAGCAATATGCACAACAATATCATTCTCACGCAAAATATAAAAAGTTTCTAAAACTGATTCTCTAATTTCTTGCTTATATTCTTCATTCATTCCTTTAAAAGTATTATTTATCCCTGTCTTTATTTTTGCCAAATCATCGTCCCTTATAAGCAATTCTCCATTTTCACCTTTGACTGCATGCCAGTGTATCAAATACTGCCACTTGCTCCATTTTTCATGTTCATATGTGGCTAATTCTTCTAATACTTTGGTTTTTTGTTCATTTGTCAACTTTACTTGCTGAATTTTAAGTTTTTCTAATTTTTCTTCTAATATGATAATATTGTCAGAATTTTGACTTTTATCAAACAAAATTTTATAAAAATTATCTTCCAATTTTTTTAATGATACTATTTCACCACTTGTCTTATCATATAATTGAAGAACCCTGATTTTATTCTGCGAAATAACATTTTTTGTGAAAAAATCTCCCGCACTGTCATATCTTTTTGTGTGTTCTATTCCTGTCAAATCAAAAACTAAAACAACCAAATCATCATAGGATTCGTTTTTAAATAAACGTTCTTTCCAAATTGGAATTGTTTTTAAACTTGGAGTAAAACTTATAAGTGCAGATTTATCTTGAACACTTGCACTTCTCCTTCCAAGTTTAGGGACTAATCCCATTTTCGAAATACTATACAAGTTTGATTTTTTTGTAATATGATAACCTTTTAAATCCATTAATTTCTCCTATGCAAAAGTCTTAAAATAAGACTTTTTTTATTACAATTGGTGGAGACAAATCCTAAATATATTTTACAAATCCTAATTACGAACGCAAAAATCATTGCAACATATCCGCTGTGCCGTATGGCGAAAATGATTTATTTTATAAATTGTTGCTAAAATTTTTATTTAAATAAAAATTACAGGCATGCCTTTCAGTTTGTTTATTTCTTTTAAAAAAGTTAAGAAATCCATATTTTGATTTAAATTTTGTTTATTTTCCATTTTATCCTTAAAAAAATGATTATCTACACAAAAAAACCCTAATTAAATGTTTATTTGAAATTAATTGGCCTTTTCCAAAGTCGAATTATGATTTTGATATAATTCTTGTTTACCCTTGGCTGTTCTTACAACAATTTGATTCGGTTTTATGGTCATTGAAGTTTTCCAAGGAAATGTACTCATATTGTCACTAAGATTTGCAACCCGTGCAGCCTCAGCCAAAATAATATTAGGATTATAATCAACTGAAAGATCACAATAGCCGTTAGCAATAAGTTGTGCTTTTATTTTATTACTAAGTACTTGTGTAAATACTGCAAGTTGATCTTCAGTTAAATTTGGTTGAGCCGAATTGCTTAATTTTGCTAACTTTTTTACATTAGCACCCACTTCACTTTCATCTCCATTATCAAAGATAGGATTTTTTATAACATTCCCCCACCAATTCGTTGCCACATTAATTACTTCTGAAAAACTATCGACTGATTTGCCTAATTGAATATTTATTAAAGCATTTTCCAAATCTCTTATATCAAATTTGTTATAAATCGAATCAGTAAAACATTCAAGCCCTGCTTGTTTTAAAACGCTGGTTAAAGGTAAATCTTTTCCTTCATAACGCACAACACTGTCAGCAAAAAGATATGCCGGCGTATAATCGTTTTCTATTATTTCTCCATTATTTTTCATAACGAATACTATATTATAATTGGCATCTATTCTGAGTATTTCTTCATCATTAATATAATATCTACCGTCAATTTTAGAGTGAATAATCCTTTGATTAGCATGATTAAGTTCTAACCATTTTTCAACTTTTTCCTCTGGATTGTCAATTTGTTCAAGAATATCACATAAAAAATACCCCGTATTGCAACTGTGTGGGACCTTATTATCTATGCCATATTTTGTAATAGAATTGCTAACCAAATCTAATAATTCATTAATTTCTTCTGATGTTAAACTAACTTTTTCCACATTATATTTATGTAAATTCAATTGATCCTGTAATTCTTTACGTTCTGCTTTATCATAAAATGAAAAAGCGTCCTTTTCTTTTTCTTTAATGCTTTCTTCAGATTGATCATAATCACTAATTAGTTTTTTTAATCTTTTATTTTCTGATACGAATTCATCTAAAGTCAAAGTTTTAACACCACTTAATTTAAGAACTCGTTGAGAATCATTTAAAAAAATGTTTAACATTCTTTTTACATTTTGAGCAATAATTTCTCTTTGTTGTATTGTTGTATTCATAAAACTCTCCATTTTCATATATTATAACATATTATTTTAAAAAGTAAAGATTGGTTTTTAAAATTTTTATTGGATAATTACCGTGAGTAATATCATTTGTAATAAAAAAAGTCTTAAA
Source organism: Clostridia bacterium (assembly GCA_028694075.1). Lineage (GTDB taxonomy): Bacteria > Bacillota > Clostridia > Christensenellales > UBA1242 > UBA5489. Next base: position 2,701 of record JAQUUD010000039.1, on the reverse strand, counting down.
ATAAGACTTTCTTTATTACATTTGGTGGAGACGGCGAGAATTGAACTCGCGTCCGAAAAAAACTGAATTTGCTTTTCTACATATTTAGTTTGCGATACTTTTTTACACCTTAAAAGTTAGTTCGCAAACCAACTTCTTTTTCGGTGAGTTTTTTGATTTTCCGCTTTTATAAAAACTTTAATTCAAAGTGGAATTTTCACGAATTTTGATGCCTTAAAAAGTTTCGTGAGTTCTTCTCAAGACAAGCTGTTTAAACCGCAACAGCCAAGTTTGTTTCTGTATAGTCTGCGTTTATTTTTTTCCGGTTTTTAAGGTAATACCAGACCTACCATATGCTTTGCACAAATCCCGATGTTCCCCGTCGAAACCCTGACGTCCCCATAACTTTAAGACCCGAAATTTAATTTTAAATAAATTTATTTAAAATTTTTTCATCTTAAAATTCACTTTAAATAACATATCATACCAACAAGAGTGTTATAGGAAAAAATATTTTAAATTTCAAACGCTAATAATCGCAACCGTACTTTTGCCCGAGTCGTGTCACTCTTTTTTTGTTATTATTAAAAAATTTATCTTTCAAAAATGATTAAAATTGCACATTGTTTAATTTTAAAAAAATTAAATTTCGGTTATATTTAATATTATACAAAATAAATATGTTTTTGTCAAGATTGCCAGCATTTAACATTAGTTCCAAAAATAAATCAAATATCATCTTCTCTTGCAAGATTGCGAGTTACAGTTCGCTCTTTTATTGTTTCACGCTTATCATAAAGTTTTTTACCTTTGCCGAGTCCGATTTCAATCTTAACATTGTTCCGCTTAAAATAAACCTTTATAGGCACAACAGCAAAGCCCTGTGCTTCCATTTTTCTCTTAATTTTTTCAATTTCGGATTTATTTAGTAGCAATTTTCGAGTTTGTCGAGCGTCTGGAATGAAACTTGTTGCCATTTCATAAGGTTTAATATAAGCATTTTTCAAAAATAATTCATCATTTTTAAAAAACACAAAACTTTCATTGATGCTTATTCCCCCGTTACGAATTGATTTAACTTCACAACCTGCAAGCACAATTCCGGCTTCATAAGTTTCAACAATATTATAATTAAATCTTGCTTTCTTATTTACTGTTATATTTTTCATTTTCTTTCCTTGTTTATTGTTAAACTGATGCAGGCGACAACTGCGTTTTTATATATCCAATCAATTTTTAATTTCAAATTTATTGTAACTTAATTAATTTTGAAATTGCAATCAAATAATTTAGAAATAACAAAGTAAATTTTTTTAAATTTTTATAACGAAATTAATTATTTTGTTTATTATCAAAAATATTTTTTATATCAGACCCAAAAATTCCCGATTTTTCTTTTGCTTCAATTTCAGGCGGAATATCGTTTGGAAGCGGTATATTCTCATTTTCAAAACCAGCATAATTTTGATTTTCTTGATATTCATACTCATTTTCAGGTTGACTTTCCGTTTTATTTACACTATTTTCATTATTTCTTGAATAACTTTTTGGTGCAAAAACTTTTGAATCAATATCCACAAAACTAACCCACTCACCAACCCAGCGAACTTTAACACGCCCAGTTGCACCATTTCTGTGCTTTGAAATTTCAATTTCACAAATACCTTCACCGTCTTCATTCACAACATCATTATACATATCTGGCTTATAGATAAACAAAACAATATCAGCGTCTTGTTCAATGGCTCCGGAATCACGCAAGTCTGAAAGCATTGGCCTGTGATCTTTTCTTGATTCAACAGTTCTTGAAAGTTGGGATAACAAAATAATTGGAACATTTAATTCTTTTGCAGCAATTTTTAAGCCCCTTGTTATTTCAGCAATTTCCTGAACACGATTATCTTGCTTTAATCCACTTCTCATAAGTTGTAAATAATCAATTAAAACAAGATCAAGCCCTTTTTCTCTTTTTAAACGACGACATTTTGAAAGAATATCCATTGGAGTGTTTAAACTTGAATCATCAATATAAAGTTTAGATTCACTAAGTTGCTTGTTTGCCTGCCAAAGTCTGCGCCATTCTTCTTCGCTCAAATTGCCAGTTAATGCTTTTTGCATACTAACGCAAGCAACACTGCAAAGCGACCTTTGAACAAGTTGTGTTACCGGCATTTCAAGTGAGAAAATCGCACAAAATTTTGAATGATTTATTGCCGCAAAATTAACCATATTCATTGCAAGACTTGTTTTACCAACACCCGGTCTTGCAGCAAGCAAAATCAAATCTGAGTTTTGCAATCCGTTCGTTATTTGGTCAAATTTTTTAAAACCGGTTGGGGTGCCAAGCAAGCAATTTTTATCTTTTGCAATCATATCAAACTTGTCAATGACTTTTTGTAGGCCCTTTTCAATATGTTCAAGCGCAGAGTTATCGTCTTTTTCGGAAAAGTCAAAAATAAGTTTTTCTGCAAACTGCATTGCATCTTGCCCACTTTCTTCGCTGAAACCTTTTTCAACAATTTGTTGACCAACCGAAATCAAATTTCTTAATTTTGAATGATTTTTTACAATTTCAGTGTAATGTTTATAATTTGCCGAACTTGGAAGCGTGTTGGTAAGCGAAGTTATGTAATCAAGCCCGCCAACCTTATCCAAAAGCCCTGCGGTTTCCAGCCGGTTGGTCAATGTAATAAAATCAACCGGTTTGTTGTCGGCATAAATT